>MWTA01000016.1 GCA_002050125.1 Anaerolineae bacterium UTCFX2
TTCACTTTGTACGGTAGAGAATTATTTATAAGGAGTATGGAAGTGGACGAGATTAACGGTGTATTGTTTGAGAAGTATGAAAGTTTGAAATCGATCTTAACCGAGATGGGTCGGGTTGTGGTGGCTATGTCGGGCGGGGTGGACAGCATCCTGCTCGCAAAAGTTGCTCATGACGTGTTGGGAGGAAATGCGCTGGCGGTGACCGCCGATTCCGCCTCATTGCCGCGCCGCGATCTTCAGGAAGCGGTCGAACTGGCGGCAAAGCTTGGTATAAATCACCAGGTGATCCAGACGGATGAGGTCTCTGATCCGCGCTATGCCAGCAATCCGGTGAACCGCTGCTATTTTTGCAAAGACACACTTTTCAATCACCTGGATCAGATCGCTGACAAGTATCACGCCGAGTGGGTTTGTTTTGGCGAGAACATGGATGACCGGTACGATCATCGCCCCGGGAGCCAGGCGGCGCGTGAGCATTCCGTGCGCGCGCCTTTGAAAGAGGCGGGGTTAAGCAAACCCGAAATCCGGACGCTGGCTCACTGGCTTGGGCTGCCCGTCTGGGAAAAACCAGCCGCGGCTTGTTTGGCTTCGCGCTTCCCTTATGGTATGCAGATTACGCCTGAAAAGCTGGCGCAAGTCGAAGCTGCTGAAAACTTCCTGTGGGAAAACGGTTTCAAACAGTTTCGAGTGCGCAATCACGGCGCAATCGCCCGCATCGAGGTGGCTGAAGAGGAGATGGGCAGGTTGGTAGACCTGGCGGCGGAGGTCTATCGAGAACTTCATAAGTTGGGTTTCACTTACGTGACGATGGACCTGGCTGGTTATCGACGCGGCAGCCTGAACGAAAACGTTCAGGTCATCAACGCAGAAAGGATTCGATAGTTTGTGAGAGCGATTTATTTCGATTGTTTTGCGGGCATCAGCGGCGACATGATCGTGGGGGCGTTGGTGGACCTCGGCTTGGATCCGGATGACTTAATCAGCGAGTTAAAGAAACTTCCGGTCGAGGGGTTTCGCGTGGAGTTGTCCGATGTCGAAAAGCAGGGCATTCGGGCGAAGGCGTTCCGCGTGTATCTCGAACACGAAACGGGCGAGAGGCTGGCTGATGTGGAGTTTCGCGAGAGCGCGGTATTGACGCCCGACGCGGGTACGCACGCGGAACATCATTCACATACGCACACACACGCGCACACACATGCGCACAACCACCTGAGCGAGATTCTGGAATGCATCGAACAAAGCAAGTTGAGCGAGCGGGTTCGCTCGCAAGCCAGCGCCATCTTCAACCGCCTGGGCGCGGCAGAAGCGAAGGTCCACGGCGTACCCCTCGAAAAGGTGCATTTGCACGAGGTCGGCGGCTTGGATGCGATCGTGGATATTACCAGCGCGGCGATTGGTCTAGAAAAACTGGGCGTCGACGCAGTGTTAGCTTCACCGCTGCATCTGGGCGGCGGGTTTGTGCGTACCAGCCACGGGGTCCTGCCGGTTCCGGCGCCCGCCACCGCAGAACTGCTGGCTGGGGCGCAGGTTTACACGACAGAGATTAGCGGTGAACTGGTGACGCCCACCGGTGCGGCAATTTTGATGAACTTCATCCAAAGGTTTGGTCCGTTGCCGCGCATGCACGTGCTTGGTGTCGGCTACGGCGCGGGCAGCCGCGACCGGTCATTCCCGAACGTGCTGCGCGCCTATCTGGGAGAATTGCCGCTCGAGGAAGAGACCGTGCCGGCGCGCCTGCCGCGCTTCCCGCATCAGGAACAGCACAATGTCCCGCTGACGCCGGCGGGTTATCAGGAAGGTCTGGCGGTCGTTCTAGAATCAAACATCGACGACAGTAACCCCCAGATGTTTGAATACTTAATGGATCGCTTGTTCGAGGCCGGGGCGTTAGATGTTGGATTGCTGCCGATATCGATGAAAAAAAACCGTCCGGGCGTGGCGCTGCAGGTCATGGCTCACCCTGAGAATGTGGACGATTTGCTCCGGATCATCTTTGAAGAATCCACGACGATCGGCGTGCGCAGTTATCCGGTTACCAAACACATGCTGCCGCGCCAGATCGAGACGGTAGAGACGGAATTTGGCTCGGTGCGCGTTAAGATTGCCCGCCTGGGCGCTAAAGTTGTCAACGTAAAACCGGAGTACGAGGATTGTCGGGCGCTGGCGATCCAGCTAGGCTTGCCCATCAAGGAGGTTTACCTGGCGGCAATGAACGCGGTGAGCCGGCAAAATGACGAAATTCGGGCGCCAGAGCCGAACAAAGCCCAACCATAGTTGACTCGCGCCCTCTATTCGAATAAAATCTTAATAGACGCGGAAAGTTCTCCGATAGCGTGGGGATGGAGTAGAAAGGAATAGACATGTTTAACAACATTCTCCTCGCGGTGGATGGATCGGAACATTCCATGCGAGCTGCGAAGCTGGCTGGAGACATGGCGCGCAAATTTGGTTCAACCGTTTTGGTCGTAGTTTGTTACGATCCAATCCCATCTTATCTAGGCGAGCCCAACCTGCAAGAAGCGTTGAACGAACGCCTGAAACAAACCGCTGAAATTATAGCGCCTGCCCTGGCGGCAGTCGGCGAGATTCCGGGTGAGCTAAAAAAAGATATCCTGGAAGGACCGCCGGCAGAGGCTATTTTGAGCGTAATTCAGGCGCGCACCATTGACTTGATCGTCATGGGGACTCGCGGACGCAGCCAATTGACCGGTCTGTTGTTGGGCAGCGTAAGTCAGAAAGTCGTCATGTATGCAACCTGCCCGGTCATGCTTGTGCGTTGAAGTCTTTGGCATAGATATCTTTGAGGAAACAACATCTGCCGGTGAAATCTCGACTTAAGATCGTCATGATTGCCTCCGAATGCGAACCGTATGCAAAGAGCGGAGGTCTGGCAGATGTTGTCGGTTCGCTCCCGGTTGCGCTGCAAGAACTGGGACATGAAGTCATTGTGATTCTCCCGAAATATGCGGAGATTGACTCCATTCGTTTCAGCTTGCAGCCGTTTTTGAGTCCGTTAGGCGTCTGGATGGGCAATACCGAAGAGTGGTGTTCAGTCCACACGACCAGCAAACACGGGGTCGCGGTCTATTTCATTGAATCTGATAAATATTTTGCGCGGTGGGGCTATTATCACGACGCGGACATGAACGACTATCTGGATAATGCCCGCCGGTTTGGCTTTTTCACCCGCGCCGCATTGCAGCTCTGCCGCGATATCGGATTTCGACCGGACATCGTCCATGTTCACGATTGGCAAACCGCCTTAGGCGCAGCCTATTTGAAAATCTGGCATTGGAACGATCCGCTGTTGGGCCGCGCCCGAAGTGTTTTGACAATTCACAATATTGCACATCAAGGGGTCTACGATCGCGCCGACTTCGAATATTTGGGGCTGCAATGGGGGAACTTCACCACTGAAAAATTCGAGGATCATGGAAAGATCAATATGCTCAAAGGCGGGATCTACTACGCCGACATGGTCAACACCGTGAGTCCTTCTTACGCAAATGAGACCCGCACGCCGGTGGGCGGCAACGGGCTGGCACCATATCTTAATGCAAAAGGCGAGCGTTACCTGGGCATCTTGAACGGGGCGGATTATCACGTATGGAACCCCGAAACGGACCCGTTAATACCGGCGCATTTTTCCCGCACAGATCTGAGCGGTAAGGCGGTTTGCAAGCGTGAGCTGCAAAAACGCTTTCTGTTGGACGTTCAACCGGATGTGCCAGTTATCGGGGTGGTGAGCCGCCTGGCAGCCCAAAAGGGGCTGGATCTGCTTGCCGCCTCGATAGAAGACGCTGTTAAAAACATGTTGGTACAATTTGTCGTGCTGGGCTCGGGTGAAAAAGGACTGGCGCATTACTTTGGCACGCTCCCCGCGCGCTATCCCGGAAGGATCGGTAGTTATATTGGTTATAATGTAGAACTCTCACATTTGATCGAAGCCGGCGCGGATTTTTTCTTGATGCCATCTCTGTTTGAGCCGTGCGGTCTGAACCAGATGTATTCTCTGCGCTACGGAACGCTTCCGATTGTACGCGCCACCGGCGGATTGGACGACACGGTCCAGCAATATGATGAGAAAAAAGGAACGGGCACGGGTTTTAAATTTATTCAACCCACGGCTTCGGCACTCTACTTCACAGTCGGTTGGGCTGTCAGCACCTATTATGACCGTAAAGACCACCTTGCTCAAATGATCCAACAGGCGATGTCACAGGATTACTCCTGGGATCATAGCGCCCGGCAATATGAGCATTTATATTTCCGCAGCATTGCGGACTAAAGCCGGAGAAGCCCCGAAAGTTTTTTGCGAAACAATCAGGGGTTTCGATAGTCGGTAATTTTTCGATTAATTTCTTTATTGGTCTGGATAGTCCGGGAGGATCAGCATGGATAAAATCAGCCGCTTGTTTGGAAAGAAGGAAGCGCCGGGCGAACCGGGTGAAGAACACCCCGAATCGTCGGAAAAGGGCTTGCCGGGGCATAACTCCGAAACGAACGAACCCTTTGGATTAATATTCGCATTACCCTCGGGTGAAGTCTACCATTTTTCCTCGCTTCCGATTACGATCGGGCGGTCACCTGAAAACGACCTGGTCATCGATAACGACACTGTGTCCGCGGCGCATGTCCTGGTTTATTTCGATGAAAAGGTTCATGACGTTTGTATTCTGGATCAAGATTCCCTGAATGGATTATACATAGACGACCTGCCAACTCGCCGGAACATCCTGCATGACGGTGTTAAGATCACCCTGGGAGAAGCGATTCTTCATTTTAGAGATACCGGCTACATCCATAACCAGTGACTCGAAGTTCCTGGAAAACCCATCATGGTTTTATGCCCGAATTGCCAATCCGAAAATCGTTCAGGCGCGAAGTTCTGCAAGCATTGCGCCATGCCTTTACCGAACTCATCGGCTGCCACCCGACCCCTGGAAATGGATTCGAGAATTGAAATGAGCGAAAACCCACCGTTACCCCCACCAGAAGATGCATCAAAAACGCGCCGCCTGGTTCAGCCGACCAGGAGCGGGACGCGCCCATTAACGCCGCCAGCCGAATTCCGCAATCGACCCGCCGGCGCGATATTCGGAGACCGCTTTCGTTACGTGGAACTGCTTGAAAGCGGCGCATTTCAAAAACGCTATCATGTGGATTGGATTTATGCGGACAACGATGAGGCTGTGCACGTTTGCCCCAACCCTGAATGCGGCGCGATCTTTCCACCCCGCAACGAAGTCCCCGAACTGTACTGCACCGACTGCGGGACAAAACTGGAGTTGGGAATAAAAAACCTGTTACTAATTGAATCCAACCAACCGCAGCCCGAATCGCTCGTGCGCGTGGTTTCAAAAGGGCTCTCGCATGGCAGCATCCGCGCCCCATTGGCTGCGTTTACCGAGCAGGTGGCGGGCTTGCCTAGGTACTGTTGGCTCATGCCGGAGGTTGTTCCCTTCGGTGCAGAACGAATTGATCTGCCTGTCGAAAAATATGCCCTGACCTGGGGGCGAGACCTGGCGCGCGGTCTGGATTATCTGCATGATAACGGCATTCACTTCAATGGGACGATCGATCCGGCATGGATTGGTATGATCGGCAATCGAGTGGTTTGGTCCGATTTTTCGGGCTGCCTGCATCACCCCGAAGGATACGTCGCCGATCGATATCCGGATATGCTCGCGCTGGCGCGGCTGATCTATTTTTGGCTTACGGGGCGCGAGAACTATGAGCCAAACAATGAACTGGCGCCGGCTTTGCGGAATTTATTCGATCAGGTTTTTTCAACAGGTGAGATTCGGAACAGCCTCGACCTGGCGCGCGCGATCGACGACGCCATTCAGGAGGCGGCTGCTCCACTGTCGGTAGATTTGCACTCCGGTCGGCTCAGTCATGTCGGAATGGTGCGCAGCCTGAACGAAGACAGCCTGCTGGTATTGGAGTTGGATCGCGCCCAGCAATCCGTCAGCCGCGTGATCGGAATTTACGTTGTTGCGGATGGCATGGGTGGGCATGCCAGCGGGGAGGTGGCAAGCGGACAGATCGTCGATCTTTTCGCGAACAGGGCATTCAGCGATTTGCTGCCAGGTCTGCTCAACGCGCCAGCGCATGACCTTTCGAACTGGCTCGTCAGCACGGTTCAGGCAGCGAATCGCGAGGTTTTCAACCTGCGCAAATCTGCAGGGACGGACATGGGTTCCACCCTGGTAGCCGCCGCGATGATCGGAAACCGCGCCTTTATCACCCATGTGGGCGACAGCCGGGCGTATTTGCTCAACGAGCGTGAAATTCGCCAGTTGACGGTCGATCATTCGCTGGTTGAAAGAATGATTGCCAATCGCCAGATATCGCGCGCAGAAGCGCGCCACCATCCGCAGCGCAATGTGATCTATCGAACGGTTGGCGCCAAGCCTGACCTCGAGATCGAGTTGATCCAGCACTCAATGGAAGCCGGCGAATATTTATTATTGTGCTCCGACGGTCTGAGCGGGATGGTGGACGACCAAACGCTGCACCAAATCATCCTGAGCGCGAACTCACCGCAAGATGCCTGCAATGAACTGGTGAACGCCGCGAATGCAGCCGGCGGCGTAGATAACATTTCTGTAATTTTAGTCAAGGTCGTCGCTGCCTGAGCCGTTCTCATGGTATATTTCTTTAGATGATGACGGTCGGATGCCGCAATCTGCCTTGCTGCCAGACGTGATGGCTAAGGAGTTCGAGGATGTCCAATATCGTTTGCCCGAGTTGCAAGACCCCTACTCCTCCAGGGGCAATATTCTGCGACAATTGTGGTTTTAATTTGCAGACAATTGCAGCGCCACAAGAACAATCGGTTGCGCCAACGTTCCTGGTTCCGGAAACAGGAACTGGCGAATTAAAATGCCCAAACTGCGGACATGCCAACATAGCCGGTTCACTGTTCTGCGAAAACTGTGGCAGCAAACTGGCGCAAGCGGCGCCTCCGGCGCAATCAGTTGAGGCGCCCGCGCCTGCTGGCAGCGCGGCAGCGTCCGCTGCAGCGCCCCCTGATACCCTCGTGGAAGATCACGCCCCTGAAAAACCCGTTGACGCAGGGCTTATGTCAATCCCAGGCCGGCTGGTTATCGTGGAGACAAACGTCTCTTTAGCGATCCCGCCCGGCAGCCAGTCGATCATCATCGGCAGGGAGGACCCGGTAAGCGGGGTCTTCCCGGATCTGGACCTCGATCCGCACGGAGGCCACGAATCCGGTGTGGGCAGGCGCCATGCCCAATTGTTGTTGAAAGACGGACAGGTTTTTATCGAGGACCTGGACAGCGTCAACGGCACTGCGGTCAATAAACAGCGAATTGAGCCGCGTAAACCTTACCCAATTCATCCAGGCGATGAAGTGCGGCTAGGTAAGATGGTCTTGAATTATATGAGTCAATAGATGTCAAGAACTCGTACGTGCCCGGATTGCAAGAATCTTATTGATGAGAACTCGAATATTTGTGACCATTGCGGTTACATTTTTTCGGCTCAATCGGAGACGCGTTTCCCGGCAAAGGGCAGCGCAACCAATGTGTTACCCCCCTCCGAGGATTTCTCATCGGGCATGCTGGCTGAGGCGAAAAGCGAGACCGCTGATGTCTGTCCGGCGTGTGGTTTTCGAAACGCGCCTGGTGAGATGTTCTGCCAAAAATGCGGGGTGCAACTACCGCCGGTGCGAACCGCGCCTCCTCCGCCACCCGAGTTGGTTGATTGGTCTTTGACCGGACAAGAGCCGCCGGCGATTAAAGCTGACCGAGGGTTAAAACAAACCGCCGCGCTTCACGCCAGGTTGGTTGTAGTGGGTCAAGACGCTGAGATTGCGCTATCGGAAAAGTCCACGCATTTTGTGTTGGGTCGCCGCGATCCTACGCTGGACATCTATCCGGACGTGGACCTGACCCCATACGACGGCGATCAAAGAGGGATATCACGACGACATGCGCGAATTTCTGTGCTGCCTGAAGGCGCCTTTATAGAGGATTTAAATAGCACGAATTTCACGTTTGTGAACCGGCTCCGTTTGCAGCCAGGTAAGAAGTATGCCCTCAACAACGGCGATGAAATCCGGTTGGGCTTGCTGTTGCTCGAATATTACATGTAGAACATCGGAACGACCTGCTTTTTAGAAGACGATAAACTCACCTCACTGGAGGCGCGCATGTCCGGGTTGCTCTCCGGAGCTGCGACTGACCGCGGAAGAGAACGCAGCGAAAATCAAGATCAAGTCTGGGTGCAAATCTTTTCGCCGAAAGATGGCGAGGCGGTTGGTCTGTTCATGGTGTGCGACGGCGTCGGCGGGCATCTTGGAGGGCAATTCGCCAGCCATTGGGCGATAGAAGCGATCAAATCCGAATTTGAAGATTTGTTCGCCCCTGAAGAAACCAATCCAGTTGCTGCGCTTTCTAAAGGCGGAGCGAATTCAACTTCAGAAGAGATCACGCGTGCCTCGGAGCTGCGCCGGCTGGAACAATCGGTTGTGCATGCAGTTCAAAACGCCAATCACGTGGTTTATGAGCACGCACGGGAGAACCTGGATTTAGCCGCCGACGCAAGCACTACGATTACCCTGGCGGTTGTGCTTGGATATCGGGCGGTTTTCGCCAATGTGGGCGACAGCCGCGCTTATATTTTGCGCGATGGCGCGCTTCGCCAGATTACCCGAGATCATTCTCTGGTTGCCACGCTGGTCGCCAGCGGGCAGATTCTACCGGATGAGGTATTCACCCATCCGCAGCGCAACCTGATTTTCCGCTCGCTGGGACACAAGAACGAAATCCAGGTGGATACTTTTATCGAACTGCTCAGGAAGGGGGATCAGTTGCTGCTTTGTTCCGATGGTCTGTGGGAAATGGTCAGGAGTGAAAGTGAGATCGTCCGGCTGCTTACCCAGGCGGAGGACCCTTCACAAGCCTGCCAGTTGCTGGTAGACGCAGCCAACAATGCTGGCGGGATGGACAATATCGGAGTCGTGGTCGTCACAGTTCAATAACAGTAATGAGGTAATTCTCTCGAATGGTGCTGACCACCGGCGATGTCCTGCACAACCGCTATCGCGTCGCAAAGCTCCTGGCGCAAGGTGGGTTTGGAACGCTTTATCGTGCCTGGGATCTTTCGCTAAGCCGCCCTTGCGTCGTCAAAGAAAACCTGGCAGCATCCTCAGATGCCCAACGACAATTTCTGCGCGAAGCCAAGATCCTGGCTAACTTGAGCCACGAAAACCTGCCGCGGGTCACCGATTACTTTCTAATCCAAAATCAAGGCCAATATTTAGTGATGGACTATGTCGAAGGTCAGGACCTCGATAAAGTCCTTGAAGATCGGGGCGGCCCGCTGTCGGAGGACCGCGTTTTGGGATGGTGCCGGCAGATTTGCGATGCGTTGACTTATTTACACTCCCAGAAGCCCCCGGTGATTCATCGCGATGTCAAACCGGCGAACATCCGCATCACACCGGAGGGCAAAGCCGTCCTGGTGGATTTTGGGATTGCGAAGGTTTATGATGCGGCGAGCAAGACCACGCAAGGGGCGCAGGCAGTCTCGCCGGGCTACTCCCCTTATGAGCAATATGGCAAGGGCAAAACCGACGCGCGCACCGATATTTACGCTTTGGGCGCTACGATTTATGCGCTGCTCACTGCGCAGGAGCCGGTCGAAAGCATCCAGAGGGTCGTCAAGGATCCGCTGCCGCCTCCGCGGCAGTTGATCCCCGGTCTCTCCCTGAGGACCTCCGCCGCGTTGATGCGCGCCCTGCAAATGGATCCATCCCAGAGGTTTCAAAGCGCGGCAGATTTTAAGCTGGCAATCACGCCCCCGCCGCCAGTTCAGGTTCCCCCGCTTAGCTCGGTCCAGGTACTGAACCAACCCGTTGCAGTTCACGCCGGACGGGAAGGGCTGCCCTGGGTCTGGATATCCGCGGTTGGCGTGCTTTTGCTGGTCATCGTGATCTTGATCGGTCAGATTGCCCTGGGGCAGTCGTCCCAAAAAGCAGAACCTCCTTCCCAGGTGGGCCTCATTTCCACTACGGCCGCGCCCGAAGCTGCCGTCACGACCAGCGCCCCATTATCTTCACCGATCGGCGCGGCGGCGCTCACTGTTGCGGTCGATCCAACCCTCACCCCGCTGGCTTACTTTGTCCAGAGCGGGGATACCTGTTCCGAGATCGCTGAGGCGTTCGGCGTGCGGGTGAGGGATATCGTTTCGCAAAACGAAGGCTTGGCTCCCGACTGCGCGGTTCTTTATGCCGGTCAGGTGCTGTTGATCCCCCAGAACGAGGGGCCCCTGGCGACGCCTGCGTTTATTCGATCGCCCACCCCCCAGGCTGCGGCGGTTACGCAGGTTTCCAGCGTTGATGGCATGCGGCTTATTTATATTCCTGCCGGAGAATTCTTGATGGGTTCGGACGGATTGGACCGCGACGCGGAGGATATCGCGCAGCCCGCCCATAAAGTTTATCTGAGCGCATATTGGATTGATCAAACTGAGATCACCAATTCGATGTATCAGCAGTGTGTCGAGGCTGGCGGGTGTGAACCGCCAGCGGAGGCGTTTTCAAGGACGCGCGACCAGTATTTCGGAGACCCCGCTTTTGCCGACTATCCTGTCATTTACACTAGTTGGAACGCTGCGGAATCCTATTGTCGTTGGGCGAACCGGCGATTGCCCTCTGAAGCAGAATGGGAGAAGGCGGCTCGGGGAATGGATGGTCGAATGTATCCTTGGGGTGATGCACCGCCTGGCGCGCGGCTGGCAAACTTTGGTGAAATGCTGGGAGACACCAGCCAGGTTGGCGCATTTCCGTCCGGCGCGAGCCCATTCGGCGTGCTGGATATGGCAGGCAACGTCGCCGAATGGGTTGCGGATTGGTTCGGCGCGGATTTTTATGCCACCTCACCTTACAAGGATCCGAAGGGTCCTCAGACCGGCGATTTTCGGATGATCAGAGGAGGTTCGTGGTTCAACCCGGCGCGCGGATTGCGCACAACCTCGCGGCTGTGGAATTACCCTGACCTGACCTCGGATACGATCGGGTTTAGATGCGCCAGATAAATACAGCCCGCGCCAGGCAATCAACTATTGCATTTATGGTGGAATGTTTAGGGTAAAATGAGACCGGTTGCAACTGCGAATCGCGTAACCCTGCATGCAGAATTGCAGAATTGATTGAGGAGGATCTGAATGAGCACAGTTAACTGTCCGAATTGCGGCGCCGCCAACGATGCAGCCGCCCAATTCTGCGCCCGCTGCGGCCTCTCGCTCAGTGGTTCACCTAAACCGGCTGCGCCGCCTCAATCGGCAGTCTGCCCGCGCTGTCAGATGCCCCTGCGCACCACCGCCCGCTTTTGCCCAACCTGCGGGTTTGATCTAATGCAACAAAAAGCTCCCGCGCCTCAAATGGCGGAAAGTCCGCCGGCAGGCGGAACGCCTCCTGCGGCTGCCCAGCCAAGCCCGCCGCCTGGGCGAGCGCCGGCAGGCGCAAGCGCCGGCGGTCCTCCCGGCAGTCATACTCAATTGCTCAGCGACGCCTCTGGGATAACCGGCTTGCTCGTGCGTTGGATGGGCGGCAACAGCCAGAACTATCCAATTTCAAAGCCCACGCTCAACGTCGGGCGCGCTCCGGATAACGACATTGTGATCAACCATCCGGCTGTTTCGGGTCATCATTTGCGAATCTCCGTGGGAGCAAGCGAAGCTACCATCACTGATCTGAACAGCACAAACGGCACCCAACTGAACGGTCAGCGGATCGCGCCCAATACGCCTCAGACCGCCCGACCGGGCGATGTCGTCAGGATTGGCGACCTGACCGGCAACTGGGTCGGTCTGGCGTTTGAAGGCGCAAGCCCGGAAGCGCTGCGTACGCTCTCGCTGGGTAAACTGGACCTCTCCCGAACAACCAACATCCTGATCGGTCGGGACCCCGCTTGCTATTTACCACTCAATCACCCGGCGGTTTCTTTTCATCACGCTCAGATTTATCAACAAAACGGGGGATTGGCGATCCGGGACCTGAACAGCACGAATGGGACCTTTGTAAACGGAAAGCGGATCGCAATTGTGCCGCTTTCCAGCGGCGACGAAATCCAGATCGGGCCATTCAAACTGGTTTACGATGCGCAGCAGCAAAGCCTGGCTCAATCGATGCGCTTGGGTCATCGGATCGATGCTATTCGCCTGGGTCGCGAGGTTGCCAATAAACGCATGATTCTGAGCGAAATCTCGATGACGATCAATCCGGGCGAATTTGTTGCCCTGGTTGGAGGGAGCGGCGCGGGTAAAAGCACCTTGATGAAGGCAATGAATGGCTACGAGCCAGCCAACCATGGGCGGATGCTGATGGACGGCGAGCCGCTGTATGGCAAGATCGACCTCTACCGAAACCAGATGGGCTACGTCCCGCAGGATGACATCATTCACCGCGAGCTTCCAGTCAAACTGGCTTTGTGGTACGCGGCGAAACTGCGTTTGCCCGACGCCCGCCCAGCCGAGATTCAGGCGCGCATTCAGGACGCGTTGCGCGCCGTCGAAATGACCGAGCACGCCGACAAGCCGGTGCGTGTGCTCAGCGGCGGTCAGCGCAAAAGGGTGAGCATTGCCGTCGAGCTCCTGGCGCGGCCGACGCTCTTTTTCCTGGATGAGCCGACCTCAGGGCTTGACCCAGGGCTTGAAAAGAAGATGATGTACGACCTCAACCGCCTTGCGGACGAAGGGCGCACGGTGGTTCTGGTCACTCATGCAACGGCGAACATTGAGCAATGCGACCACGTGGCGTTTCTGACGCAGGGATGGCTCTCCTACTACGGACCCCCGAACGAAGCTTTGCAGTTTTTCAGTGTGCGCGATTTTTCGGATATCTATCTGAAACTGAGCCAGGAAATTAATCCGCAGCGGGGGAAGGCGGTACCTCCTGAATTGCAGGCGTATTATCGTCCAGGAGAGGGATCCGGGAAAACTTACAGCGGGGTGCTCTGGGCGCAGGTTTATCGCAACTCGCCGTTATTCAAACAATTCGTCAGCGACCGGCAGAGCCAGCTTCGCTCGGCGGGGACGGATTTTGGATCGGCGGGAATGCCCTCGCGGCGCGCAAAAGACTCGTTTATCCGCCAGATGATCATCCTCGCCCGGCGTCAGTTTGACCTGATCCGCTTCGATTGGCGGACCTTATTTATCCTCCTGCTCATGCTGCCGATGCTGGGCGTCCTGTTTGCCATGGTGAGTTCGGAGCAGGATTTGGTGGGGCGGCCCGGGACAATCGCGCAAATCGATGCAGCGCTGACGCGAGAATTGGAAGAAGATGGATTGGTGCTGGACGAAAAGATCGATTACATTCCGAGCGTCGATGCGGAATTGCTGATCACCATGATGGCGCTGGCGCTGACGCAGGGCGGCACCTTTGCTGCTGCGTATGAAATCGTCAAAGAACGTGCGATATTCAAACGCGAAAAAGCGGTTAACCTCAAAGCGACTGCATACGTATTGTCCAAAATGATCATCCTGGGCATATTTGCCGTCTTCCAGGTGGGGGCTTTCCTGTTGATGATTGCGCTGGTGGTCGATTTCGGTTTCAGGGGGGCGATTATTGAATTAGGGATTCTGGAACTATTCATCTCACTCTACCTGGCGGTTCTGGCAAGCATTGCGTTTGGGCTTTTTGTTTCCGCGATTGTTCCCAATCAAGATGTTGTCCTTTACGCCATCCTGGCACAGCTTTTTATCCAGATTATCCTTACGGGAACGCTGTTCCCGTTGGATAACAGCCCCGCTTCGGTGTTCGTGCCGGGCTATTGGGCGGCTGTTTCGGCTGGCTCGACCGTTGATCTGCCCGGATTGAATGAAAACAGCCGGGTATGCTCAGTGAACGAAGTCCCGAACATGCAAACCGGAGTGACCGAGCTTAAGGTTATTTGCACCAAAGCTGCCCAGGACTTGAAAATCCCTTATGAACACACCGAAGAAAACCTGATCTATACCTGGATCGGAATGATGGCTCACGTCGTCATATGGACGCTACTAACGATCATCGTACAGAGTCGCAAAAAGGTAGAATAGGCGTCTTGACTCATGGGTACCCTGGCTTTCTGCCAGCTCTGCGGTCAACGGATTGCTGAGAAAAGCCAGCTTTTCCGCCATCCAGACTGGCTTGAAGATACGGTCCTGCGCATCTGTCCGGCTTGCGCCAGAGATGCGCCGCGCTGCGATTTGTGCGGCTTACCAATTTCGCCGGGTTCACCCGTGAAAATGTGTGTTACCTGCCTGAAAAAGCAGCCGGTGTGCTTGGGATGCGGGCGGGCGGTCTCGGACGCAAACCTTTTTTTCGATGGAGCGGGACCATACTGCCAGCGCTGCTGCCAGGATCGACAGCCCTGCGATAGCTGCAGGGCGCCGCTGACCGATGAACGGTGGCAGCTCTCGGATGGGCGGCTGATTTGTTCCTTCTGCTGCACGGGCGCAATTTTCTCGCCGCAAGAAGCGGTCGATCTGTTTGCCGAGGTTCAATCGCGCCTGGCGCGCGAACTTGGCATTCGATTGAACATTCCAACCGGCGTTTTTCTGGCGGATCAGGAACAAATGCGCCAGGTGCTGCGCCAACAGCCGATCCAGCCAAAGAGGCAAGCGCTGGATAACCGCGTTCAGGGCGCCCCGGATGTGCTGGGGGTCTATTTGAGGCGCGGGATGAAGCGCGGCATCTATATCTTGACCGGGCTTCCGCGCAAGCTTTTCATCCAGACGGCTGCACATGAGTACGCCCATGCCTGGCAAGGCGAAAATTGTCCCACGCTAGAGAGCGAATTGATCCAGGAAGGTTTTGCTGAATGGGTTGCATACCGAACGCTGGGTATTTTCGGCTATACCGGCGGACTCGCGCAGATGCGCGACCGGCATGACATATATGGAGAAGGGCTCAGATGGGCGCTGGACCGTGAAGATCGCAAGGGCGCAAGCGCGGTAATCTCTGCCTGCCGCGGCGAAGCGGCAATCTCTCAGAACGAAACGCCCGAAGCTCGGATAGCCAGATGACTTCTGCGCCGTCGCTCTCATTCAAACTCTCGTCAGCTACGGCGCCGATCGGAGCTGGTCCCAGTTTGCTTTATGGGCTGGTCCAGGTCGAAGGAGCAGCGGCCTCCGAACCGCTGCCCAGTAATTTGGGCTTTGTTCTAGATACAAGCGAATCCATGCGTATTCGCCTCGCATCTGAAGCCCAATTTTCCGAGCTTGTGAAAGCGGGTTATGCTCAGGAAGTGCTGACGGACGGCATTCCGGCTTATCAAATTTCCGCCATCCCAGGCGAACTGGTTGCCGGGCTGCCGCGCCGGATTGATTTTCTGGCAGATGCGTTGAGATCCGCCGGCGAGATGTTGCGGAAAGGAGATTACTTCTCGTTAGTCGCGTTTGCCAGCCAGGCGGCGTGCTTGATCGAGCAAGCCCCGGGAGACGAACACGAGCGATTGCGTCTGGCGGCTGCCAATTTAGAAGACTTGAGGCTGGGCGACAGCACGCAGATCCACAAAGGTTTGGCGCTTGCGCTCGAAGAGGCGCGGCGCTTGCCGGGCGGCAGCCTGGCGACCCGGCTGATATTATTGACCGACGGTCACACGCAAAGCGTGAAAAGGGTTTACGAATTGGCTGAACAGGCGAAACAAGCCGGGATTAAAATCACCACCATGGGCATCGGTTCAGAGTTCAACGAAGAGTTGCTGATCCCCCTAGCAGATTTGACCGGCGGCAAGGCGTATTTTATCGAAACCCCGGAAAAGATCGGGGAAGCTTTCCGCCAGGAGCTTGGTTCAGCTTTACGCATAAGTTATCGCAATTTGGAGGTTAAAATTCTCCTGGCAAAGGGCGTATCGCTGCGGCGGGCGTATCGGGTTCTTCCAGATATGGGCGAGTTTGACACTGGACCCTGCCGCGATCAGAGTTATGCGTTGCTGCTCGGGGATTATGACCCATCCCATCCGGTGGGCTTGTTGCTGGAAATCGTCGTGGAAGATGGCTCGCCAGGCAAGAGTCGGCTGGCTCAGGTCGTGCTTCAATGGGACAACCCCGAAGACGGGGATCGCCGCCAGAGCCCGCGCTACGACATCGAGATCGAGCGTTCCGCGGTCGGGATCGAGGTCAAGGACCAGGCGGTCAAACAGGCGGTTGACCGCCTGAGCGCCTATATCACGGGAAAGCAGGCGCTGGAGGAAGCCGGTTCGGCGCGGGCTAAAGAAGACGCTCAGGCGCGGGACGCCGCGACGGTCCGCCTCCGGCAAGCCGCGACGCGCATGTTAGATATGGGAGAACAGGGACTGGCTGATATGTTCCTGGAACAGGCTGAACGGTTGGAGCAAAACGCCGAACTGGACCAAAACGCAGCCAAGTCGCTTCGCTATAACACGCGCCGTTTAAGTCCAAGCTGAGATGATGGGAGAGTTGGATGCCTGATTTGTTGAATTTTGCCAGCACGTGCAATCGCAGCTCTGTGCCGCTGCTGGAGCAATCGCAACTGATCTATTTACTGACGGAGATTTCCCCGACGCGCTCGATTTCCGATGTGCGCATGCCGCTAAACTTTGCGCTGGTGCTGGATCGCAGCGGTTCAATGGCGGGCGAAAAACTGCGCACGATGAAAGAAGCCGTCAAGAACATGATCAATCAATTGCGCGAGGAAGATATTCTATCGATCGTTTCGTTCGAGTCCCGCACGGAAGTACTCGCGCCGGCGAAGCCTGGAATGGACAAAAAAGCCTTATTGCGGGCGGTCGAAAAAATCCGCGATGGCGGAGGAACGAACCTGGCGCCGGCGCTCAACACGGCTTTGAATCTTGTAAAATTGAACAAGGATGAAGCCCGCGCGAATCAGATTGTCCTGCTAACCGACGGAGAAGCCACCGATCGGCTGGAAGACTCCTACCGCGTTGCGGATGAAGCCGGATCTGCCGGCGTTCCGATCATTGGATTGGGTCTGGGCAAGGATTGGAACGAAACCTTTCTTTTCGAACTGGCAGACCGCAGCATCCAAGCCAGCCCGGGTTCACACATCGGGATGGCGGATTACATCCCAACGCCCGCCGACGCCCAGAAAATCTTTCAAGAGGTCTATCAATCGATGCAGGTCGTGGCTAAGGACCTCGCCGTCACCATTCGCATGGTGCAGGGTTTGGAGGCTCGCCGCGTGTGGCAGGTGACGCCGCTGATCCGCGAGCTGGGGTCTGCGGTGATTGAAGGGCGTGCGGTTCATATCCCAATCGGTCAGATGGATCGATCGGGGTGCGCCATTTTAGCGGAAATATCCTTACCGCCGCGCCCCGCCGGCGCGGTGCGAATCGCCCAGGCGGACGTGACCTTCTCGACCCAGGATCACGGACCTCAACGACAAGCAATCGATATCATCGTCAACTATTCCCCCGATGCGGGGTTGGACGACGCGCCGGACAGCCGTGTGATGAACATCGTTGAAAAGGTGCAGGCATTTCGGCTGCAGACCCAGGCGTTGGATGAAGCCCGATTAGGCGATGTCGGATCCGCGACGCGAAAACTCCGGCAAGCCGCTACAATATTGCTGTCCCAAGGCGAGATGGAACTGGCAGGTCAAATGGAAAAAGAAGCTGACCGCCTCGAGAGCACGGGCGAGGTGTCGAACGAAGGGAAAAAGACGATCCTGCTTACCAGCCGGAAAACAGTGCGGCTTTCCGAATAGATTGCGATGATTCAGCGTTATCATGTAGTTGTCATCTCGAAAAAGGATGTGAAAGACAGGCACTATCCAGGTGTCAGGAGCAGCGCGTATGCCGACTATAAACTGCCCGAATTGCGGTAAACCCCTGCGCCCGGGAGCACGCTTCTGCGGCAATTGTGGCGCAACCATCCCAGCCGCTGCTCAGGCTGCGAGCGCCCCGCGCGCGGTTGAACAAGGCGCCAGCCCGTGCCCGAATTGCGGTAAGCCGGTTCGGGCAGGTGCGAAATTCTGCACTTATTGCGGAACAGACCTGGCAAAACCAAGCGGGGCAGGCGCCGCTCAACCTGGACCGAACCAGGCGGCGCCGCAAATGGCAACAAAGACGGGGGTCGTCTCGCCGGGACCTGGAAACCTTGCCGGATTGCCTCCGGTTCCGGCTGCGCCAGCCGCGCCAGTTCAAAAGCCCAAGCGTAAAACAGGCTGGCTGACGCTGCTGCTAGGGATCGTCGTTTTGTGTCTTCTCGGGGTCGTAGGCGGGGTTTTTGCTTACCGCGATCCTTTCAACCTTCTGAGACCAGCCGCCCTCAGCCCGATAGCCTTGATCTCTGTCGAGACAACCACAGCCACGGAAGGGGCGGTTCTTGAAGCCACGAACACGCCTGCTCAAGAAGAAGGAGCCGCAAGCTCTACGCCTGAATTACCTCCGACGGACACACCCGCGCCGACCGAAGTTGCGACGGCGACGCTAAACTTAAAAGCCACACTGGAGATAACCGAAACACTGGCGCCGATTTCAGGCACGCCGGCAGCGCCGATCATTTTGGATGACGAGTTCAGCGAGAATCTAAGCGAGAATTGGCGCACATGGGGCAACCCCTTGCCCACGTTGAAGAAGGGATTTGGGGATAGCTGGCTGGATCTCAAAGCCGTCGATAAGCCAGCCGAAGCGGGAACTACCACCCGCAAGGAAATCACACTTGCGCCTGGAATCTCGATTATCATGGAAGCGCAGCTAAATCCGACCTATCCACAATCCCCATTGTTGATCGATTGGGACCCTTACCAATTCATTCGCGGCCCTGCAAACAGCGCACCGACCCAATTGCACCTTGAAATAAAAAAGAACCGGATTGAAATGCTGGCGCCGGTCACCAATGGGAAATGCGAAATTGAACTGGATGGGACGATCAAACATATTTTCTCGTTGGTAGTTACAGACGAGCATACAATGGAATTGTCCGTTGATGAAGATCGTCAATCACTTTGCCAGTTAGATCTGGGTGTTACGCTTGGGCTGGGGAGGCTTTCTTTCTCGGGCAACGGCTGGGTTACGCGCATTCATATAGCGGACTCGCATTCTCGGTAATTTCGCTGGCGAGGAGAAGATGCAATGCCATTAGAAACTGGTCAAGTACTGAACAACCGCTATCGCATCGTCAAACTGCTGGGGCAGGGCGGGTTTGGGGCAGTCTATCGAGCCTGGGATTCAAACTTGAACCGACCGTGCGCGGTGAAAGAGAATCTGGACACATCCCCCGAGGCTCAGCGCCAATTTACGCGCGAAGCCACTGTGCTGGCAAACCTTTCGCACCCTAATCTGCCGCGCGTGACCGATCATTTCATCCTCTCCGATCAAGGTCAATATCTGGTTATGGACTTTGTCGAAGGGGATGACCTCGCCAGCATTGTGCGTCAGAGTGGATTAATTTCGGTTCAACAAGCGATTATCTGGATCTCTCAGGTGGCAGATGCGTTGGAATATCTGCACTCGCGCGACCCCGCCGTGGTCCACCGCGATATCAAGCCCGGAAACATTCGCATTACTCCAGAGGGGAAGGCGATGCTGGTGGATTTTGGGTTGGTGAAGGTCTATAACCCCCAGTTGAAAACCACGATGGGCGCCAGAGCAGTTACGCCTGGTTATGCTCCGCCTGAACAATATGGGCAGGGCAGCACGGATGCACGCTCAGATATTTACGCCCTCGGAGCGACCTTGTTTGCGATCTTGACCGGACAGGAGCCGCTGGAAAGCGTGCAGCGCATGTCGGGAGTGCAGATGAGCCCGGCGCATCAATTCAATCCGAGCGTACCGCCCGCAATGAGCGGCGTCATCGAGCGTTCGTTGCGCCTCGAGCCTTCACAACGCTACCAGCATGTGAATGAATTCAAAACGGCGCTGAGGTCGATCAGTTCGCCCGTTCTGGTCAAGCCGGTGAACCAGGCTTATGCCGTTCCGGCGATGCGCGCCCCCGCCATGGAACCCAGTTTGCGCCCGCCGATCTCGGGGCCGAAATCTCAGCCAAAATCGCAGCCCAGGGGAAAAACCGGGACGGGGCTTTATATCGGAATAGGCGCGCTGGTGCTGGTGTGTATTTTGGGGGGCGTGGGGATTATGGGATTGATCATTGCTTCACAAAAAGACACGGCTCGCGCCACGTCCGACGCGCAGTTACAAGCTACGCTGGCGGAACGGGTGAAGACCACCTCCACAGCCCAATCCAAAGGGACAGCAACCGCGCGGGCGCAAGCTACCCAGCAGAGCCTGCTGGCGCGATTGGAAGCGAACAGCCGTTTGGTTTACGGTCCGCATTCTGGCTCGCTGGAGCACGACGCTGGGACTGCGGTCATTGCCCAGGATGCGGACGTGAATTTACGCGACTTTATTGTCGAGGCGCGTTTTTTCAACCCTTATGCAGCCAGTGAAGGACAATTTGATTATGGGTTCATCGTGCGTCACGAAACCAAGAATGTCCAATTTCGATTTGTGATCCAATCCGGCAAAACTTGGCTCTTGCTCAACAACACCGGCGAACCGGACGGAGAGACGATCGCACAGGGGAAGCTCCCGACATTAAAAGTCGGGGCGGGTGACACTAACCTGGTCAAGTTGGTTTTTCAGGGCAACCGCGGCTGGTTTTTTCTAAATAACGAATTGATTTCAGAGATGGATTTGTCGGCGCGCATGAATTCAGGCGTAATCTACATCGCTTCCGGTATATTTCAAGATGCTAAGATAGCCGGAAAAACAACCCGGTTTACGGAATTCAGGATTTGGGCTTTGCCATGAACGTGACATACTTTTTATTACTGGTTTTTTATGGGGATTGTGAGGTGATGCATGGACAATAGAACTTCCGAAAAACCAACTGGATCGCAGGAAGGCGGTTTTCTGCAGCGTCTTACTACCGGCCGCGGGCTGGTTGTGCTCGCGGCTGGGTCGGCGCTGCTGATCTTGATCGCAATAGCCGGCGTATGGTTTTTGCTCTCACGACCGCCAGCCCCTCCGGAAGCGCTGAAACCGCCCTCGTTAGAAGAGCTTGCCCAGCAATTTCCTGAAATATCGCGCCTCTTATTGGATAATAAGCTGGACTCGGTCTATAAACAGTTCATGATCGCTTACCAGGAAGGCGGTCCAGACGCAGCCTATGAACTGGCGCAGAAGCGCGGCATCCTGAGCTCGAATAACGAAGTGCGCATGACGCTTGAACTGGACACCACGGATACCGATCAATTAGCCGCCTCACTCGAAGAGCATGGAATCATTGTCACGACCGTCAGCGGAAACCTGATCGATATCAGCATCCCGGTGGAGGTGCTGCGCGCTTCGCTCGAATCGGATCAACCGGGGCGGATGTTCATGGAGATCTCTGGTTTACAGCATATCATCCGCATCCGGCTCCCAGTTCCTGCGCAAAACGATGTCGGCGCGGTTGAGACCGAAGGGGTGGGCGTGATTGGCGCGTATGAATGGCACGCGGCGGGTTTCACGGGCGCAGGGATAAAAATTGGCGTCCTAGACGTGGGCTTTGATGGCTACAAAGACTTGTTGGGGACCGAGCTTCCGGCTAACGTGCTGGCAAAGTCGTTCATTGCCGGGCTGGAGATCGATCAAACGGGGATCGTCCATGGAAGCGCGGTTGCGGAGATTGTGCACGATGTCGCGCCAGACGCCGAACTGATTTTCGCCGATTACCAGACTGTCGCAGAAAAACAGGCCGCGGTGGACTGGCTGTTATCGCAAGGCGTGGACATGATCACCAGCTCCACTGGTTCGACGTTTGGGCGGCGGGATGATAAGGGTCCAAATGCGGTAATGGTCGACAAGGTCTTCGACCAGGGGATCTTGTGGATCAATTCATCGGGCAATACCGGTTACACTCATTATCGAGGCGCGTTCACCGATACGGATGACGACGGATATCATGAATTTGCGCCTGGCGACGAATATTTGGGTTTTTCTCCGGCTGGCGCGGCGACGCTCGCATTGAATTGGGACGATTGGGACAGCGGCACGCAAGACTACGATATGTATGTCCTGGACAACGACGGAAATGAGATCGCCAGTTCAACAGACGCTCAAACCGGACCGGGTTCGGATGCCGGGGAGTTCATCTATTACGAATTCACCGATGAAGGTCCCTATTACCTGATGATTTATAAAGCGGATGCAGATCGGGCGGTGACCTTCGATTTTTTTTTACGCGACGGGGTTATTGAATATTACAATCCCGAATCCAGCGTGAATACGCCAGGCGATGCGCGCGGGGCATTTACCGTAGGCGCGACGGATTGGCAGACCGGTGAACTTGCCGATTACAGCTCACGCGGCCCCACCGAGGATGGGCGGCTCAAACCGGACATTGTGGCGCCTTCAAATGTGAGCAGCGCCGCTTATGGAGAAACCTGGATCGGGACTTCAGCCTCCTGTCCGCATGTTGCGGGCGCAGCCGCGTTGGTGATGCAAGCTTATCCAGACTTTTCGCCCCAAGAAGTGCGCGACTTTTTCACCAGCCGGGCAACGGAGATGGGTCAACCTGGGCCCGACAACGACACTGGATATGGGTATTTATACCTGGGCGATCCGCCGGAAGGGGTTGTAACTGCGCCAGAGCCGGCTCCAACCCAGGTGGTCCAGGCGCCCCCGCCGACAGAGCCGGGATTAAAACCGACCTCAACCTCCAGACCTACCGCAACGCCAAAACTGGAGGAGAAACCGAAATCCGCTGGGGTGGATTCCAGTTCTACGCCGGTTATCCTGCTTTTATTGGGTTGTGTGGTTTTACCCGGCTTCCTGGGTTTGGGAGGGATCGGGTTGTTTGCCGCGGTGGTGTTCACCCGCCGTTCCAAGTCGCGGAAATCGTCAGATCTGGATGACCGCCAATATTGGGATGCACCCGATCAGTCGTTCACTCTGCCGCCCGCCTATTCTCCGGGTCCGCAGCCGGCTGCCGGGACGTCCTGTCCCAATTGCGGTAAACAAAACCAACCCGAGGCGCGCTTCTGCACCAATTGCGGGTTTGATATGCGACCCGCCGAACCCCCGGTCCTTGCAGTTCCTTCCAGGAGGCGGGAGAAGAATTTTTGTACTAATTGCGGCGGTCCTCTGCGCCCAAATTCTAGGTTTTGTCCCAAGTGCGGTCAGCCGATAAAATGACGTTGGCAGATCAGCGCTCGTTTTGGCTGGTTCCGCCCGCGAAGATGAATCTGGAGGCGAACCAGGTTCATCTCTGGCGGGCGGGATTATCCCGCGATCCTGCAGCTCAGCAAGCAGCCTGGGCGGTTCTTTCAGACGATGAACGGGCGCGGGCTTACCGCTATCGAAACGATGAAGACCGCGAGCATTTCATCGCCCGGCGCGGCATTTTGCGGGCGCTGCTTGGCAGTTACTTGAAAATCCCGGCGGCGGAAGTCAAGTTTGTTTATAACCCATATGGGAAGCCGTCGCTGGCAGCCGTTTCTACAATTGATCCACTGCAATTCAACCTATCCCATTCCAATGGGATGGCGTTGTTCGGGTTCGCCTGGTCCACGCGGGTTGGAGTCGATCTGGAAAGGATCCAACCGGATCGGGGGGTTCTGGAACTGGCTGAGAAATATCTTTCAATCAATGAAAGGGAATATCTCGCACAATTGGCGCCGGGGGCGCAGACTGGGGCTTTCTTTCGATGCTGGACGCGCAAGGAGGCGCTGCTCAAGGCTCAAGGAGCCGGTTTGCTGATACCGCCAGAGCAAATTGAGGTGAGTTTTGGTTCCGACCAGCCCGCACAGATATTAGCAATCCGGGGTGGAATTGAACCCCTGGACAACTGGTATCTTCAGAATGTAGATTTTGACGAGGATCACGCCGCGGCGCTCGTGGTTGAGAGACAGGCGTTTTCGACCTGCTGCTGGGATTATTCCCTACAGGGTTGACTGGCAGCCGGCGGTATAATGGTGCTCGATCTGACGAAAGTAATATCACTGTCTGAAGAGTCCATAAAACCCAGAATGAAACCCGGCTTGTTACTTTTTATCCGTTGATGAGTCTAAGGAGTTGGGATGTCACGCGAGACGCTTGGTTATGTACAACTGGAATGGACCTGCCCAAAATGCGGAACCCGCAACCGGGGCACCGATAAAACCTGCCAAAGCTGCGGCGCGCCACAACCCACAGAGGTTGAGTTTGTCCAGGCTGCCGGGGTTGAAGCCAGCCAGGATGAAACCTTGCGAAAAACGGTGGAAAAAGGGACGGATATTCACTGTCCTTTTTGCGGCACGCGCAACCCAGCCGATGCGGAGGTGTGTTCGCAATGCGGCGGGGATCTGAAGCAAGGGGTCAAGCGCGAAACCGGGCGCGTGGTTGGAGCGTACACCGCCGGTCCGGTTGCGCAGATTGCGTGTCCAAATTGTAATGCTCTCAATCCCGAGACTGCGCACCTGTGCAGCCAATGCGGCGCTCCGCTGCGGAGAGAGGCGGCGCCCGCAGCGCCGGTTGAGCCCCTTGCCAGAGCCGGAAGCCCACGCTCAGGCATTCTGATCTTTGCGCTGGTCGGCGTGGCGGTCCTGCTGTTGATTTGTGTAATCGGCGGGTTGATATTTGCGGCATCGCCTAAAGAAACCCGCCAGGGCGCGGTTCAGTCAGCCGATTGGCGCACCGTTGTGGCAATCGAGGCGCTTCAACCGGTTACGCGCCAGGACTGGCAGGAGCGGATCCCGGCGGAGGCGCAAATTGGCAGTTGCGTGGATCGGGTTTACACAACTGTGTCCAGCGAACCTTCCAGCGGGAAATACGATAAAGTGTGCGGAACTCCTTACACCGTCGATAGCGGAACGGGGGTGGGCGAGGTGGTGCAAGATTGCGAATATAAAGTCTACGAACCGTATTGCGAATATTCAACCCAGGAATGGCAGGTTGTGGACAATGCAGAATTGAGTGGAAGCAACCTGAACCCGGTATTCGCCAGCCCGGCGCTCTCTGCAGACCAACGGCTGGGAGGTCAGCGGGCGGAATATTCAGTCGTCTTTTCTACCGATCGAGGTCAATATACCTATCACCCCTCCAGCGGCGGGGAATTTGCGCAATTCCTCATCGGCAGCCTTTGGGACCTGAAGATCAATTCCTTCGGTCAGATCGTGGGGATCGAGCCGGCTCAATAGCGCGGTTACTTAGACTTACACATAGCAGAAGCGCCCGACTCGTCAGGCGCTTCTGTTTATTTGAGTGGGGGGTTTATTCCAGGCTGCCGATGGCTTTTTCGACTTCTTCCAAAATCTCGCCTGAGCGGACCAGCGCTTTCATCTTATTGTGATCAGCGTAGAGCGGACGATCCTCGTCGAGGTGATCGACATATTTGCGAATGACTTGGCGCGCGGTCTGCACGCCTAGCCCGGGCATAAATTCTCGAAAATCCAACCCCTGGGCACCCGCCATAAACTCGATCCCGAGAACGCCGTAAGCGTTGTCAATGATCTGGGCATTTTTGATTGCGGTGTTCATGCCCATCGAGACGAAATCTTCCTGATCCGCCGCAGCCGGGATCGACCCGATGCTGGCAGGCGCAGAGAGGATGCGTTGTTCTACGATCAGGCTGTCGGCAGTGTACTGGCTGAGCATCATGCCGGAGAACATCCCGGCGCCTTTGGTCAAGAACGCGGGCAGCCCCACGCTTAAAGCCGGGTTTGTGAGCCGGTTCAAACGGCGCTCTGAAAGCACGCTCACCATTGTAATCGCCGCGCCAGCCAGATCCATTGGCAGCGAGACAGGCGACCCCTGGAAGTTCGCGCCAGTCAGCGTTAATTTGAACTCAGGCAGCCAGATCGGGTTATCGCCGACCCCGTTCAGTTCGATCTCCACCTGGCTTTTGGCGTATGCGATCGCATCATGGGCGGCGCCGATCACCTGGGGCGAGGACCGCATGGAGTAGGCATCCTGCACCTTGGTCTTAATCTTTCCAGTGACCAAGTCGCTGCCTGCGATACATTTACGGATCGCGTTTGCCGAACGGATTGCACCGGTAAAGCCGCGTAATTGATGCAGCCTTGCGTCGTAAGGCTTCATGTTGGCTAACAGCGCTTCCAGGCTCATCGCGCAGGCGATCTCGGCTTGTTTCAACCAGCGGTTCATGTCATAAAGGTGCAGGGCGCTCATCGCCGTGAGCAGATTAGCGCCGTTGATCGTCGCCAACCCGTCGCGCGCCTGTAACCCGGGGATGGGGATGCCAGCTTTTTCCATCGCGGCGCGCCCCGGCAGCCGCTCCCCTTCGTAATATGCTTCGCCTTCACCCATCATCAATAACGCGATCTGCGACATTGGCGCCAGGTCGCCGCAAGCGCCTACCGAGCCTTTTTGGCAGACAACCGGCGTAACCCCTCGGTTCAACATTTCAACCAGGGTCAAGGTGATCTCGGGGCGGCACCCCGAATTGCCGTGGGCATGCACGTTGATCCTGCCTGCCATGGCGCCGCGCACGTATTCGATCGGCGCCGGATCGCCGATGCCGGCGGCGTGATTGTAGATCAAATAGCGTTGGAATTGCTGGACCTGTTCATCATTCAGGACGACCTCCGAAAACTCGCCGATGCCGGTGTTGATGCCATACATGATCTCGTGGGCGGCAAGTTTCTCTTCGAGCATCGATCTGCAAACGTTGATTCGCTCGAGCGCATCTGGATGAAGCTCCACTTTTTCTCCATAGCGAGCGATTTTCACCAGATTCTCCACACTTAACCCGGAGCCGTTCAGTACAATCGTCATCTCATTTCTCCTTGAATCTGAAGGTCAGTCCTGTTGGTTTTGAGGCGTCTCATTGTCCTTGCATAGCTTAGCGCGTTTTTTTTGAATGGGCAAGTGATAAATATCCATACTAGAACAGAACTACATCCAAATTTCACTCCTGCTCAATTATAAAAGGTTACCCCTCTGTTGGCGCGAGATGGTAAGATACAGCGAATTGTTCTGTCAGCGCGGCTGTCAGCGTGGATGGAGGCCTGATTTGAACTCTGCCTTTCAAAAGACCAGCCAAATAACCGGTTTCAATCGCGGCTATCTGATTTGCATCACCGCGACCATACTCTGGTCGAGCACGGCGATTTTTATCCGCTACCTGACGGTGAACTATCAAATGCCGCCATTGGTGCTTGCCTTTTGGCGCGATCTCTTTCTGACGGTTGTACTGGGGGTGGTCTTTGCCCTTTTCAATCCAATCCGCCTCAAACTCAAAACACAAGACCGGAAATTTATGCTTTTTTACGGGCTGGTGCTAGCCGTCTTCAATTCAACCTGGACAGTCTCAGTAGCTTTGAACGGCGCGGCAGTTTCGACAGTGCTGGCTTACAGTTCAGCCGCTTTCACCGCGATCTTGGGCTGGTGGATTTTTGGCGAAAAGCTCGGAAAGGTTAAGATCGCCGCGGTTACGCTCAGCCTCCTGGGATGTGTTTTTGTTTCCGGCGCGCACGTTCCGTCCACATGGCAATTGAACCCGGCGGGTGTGGTGACCGGGCTGGCTTCCGGAATTTTCTTTGCCTCTTATAGCCTGATGGGCAAGGCATCCTCCGAACGTTCCATAAACCCCTGGACTGCATTGGTGTATGCCTTTGGAGGGGCGGCAGTTTTCATCTTCTTCTTTAACCTGTTCGGCTGGTTCCTGCCGCCCGGTTTGGCGTCAACTGATTTTTTCTGGTTGGGCAGTTCCATCACGGGCTGGCTGGTCTTGCTCGCTCTGGCTGTTGGTCCTACGGTTGGAGGTTATGGGCTATACACCGTGAGCCTGACCTATCTGCCTGCCAGCATTGCCAATATCATCGCCACCCTGGAGCCGGTGATCACTGCCATCCTGGCTTATTTTCTGCTGGCTGAGCGCTTTTCGCCCTCGCAGATTCTGGGCAGCATCTTCATCATTTCGAGTGTGATCATTTTGCGCTTCAGTCAGGAATGGTCCCCCGCTCACTGACTCCGCGGGACCTGGTTGTCATCGCGGTGCGCACCGCCGGTTCGCGCCTCTGTCTTTCATTGCGCGGCACGAGCTTGAAACATAGCTGTTGTGTTTGAACGTTCTGAGCCAACCCGGCAATAAGCTGCGGATTCAATCCAAACGGTTCCAGCACGGTGCAAGCCGCGCGCAGCAGCAGGACGGCGTAGCGTTCGAGATCGAGCGTGCGCGCATCGGGGGGTGTGGGCAAGTCCCACGCATAGACGCCCGGTCTGCCGCGCGTATAGACAAAACGCACGCGCTGCCCTGGGCGCACTTCTTTCCCAACAGCCTGGAGCTGCTGCAGAGAGCGCGCAACCGGCGACAATGACTTGTAGGCTTCGATTTCGCGGCTGAGGCGCTGGCTGACGACCAGTTCTTCCAGCGGCGTTTTTCCGCTGCGCAGCCTGTTCAGCCGGCGGCGCAGCAGTCCCAGAGCCTTCCGCACGCCCGCCTGACGCTCGTCCGGCGTGTGACCCTGAGCCAGCAGCTCTACCATTTCCATTTGGGTTTTTGCGATGAAGGGCGGGGCGTCCCTCCTTCGAGCTTCGATGCCGCGCACTTTCAGCGTCCCGTCGCGGAAAACGCCGAAATAGCGGTTGGCGACCGGCACGCGCGCATCCACCCGCGAGGGCAGAAAGGCGATCCAATCGTAGATGCCGTCCAACGAGATCGGCAGCCCGGTGCGGCGGCACACTTCTTCCAGCAGGGGTTGGAAATCTGCTGGTTCTTTGGCGTCCGGTTTTTTAACCCACAACCCATCGACGTACAAATGCAAAACGGTGAACCCCAACCCTTCCGCGGCCTCTTTGGCGCGCAGCAGGGCTTCGCGCCCGTAAGCCGTCACTGCCTCGTGGGCTTCGATGCGCCCAAAGCGGGCGTTCTTGTAACCCAGGTAGCCAAAGCAGGTCACCAGCAGCCATTTATGCGCCGAGGCGCGCGCCTGGTAGATTTTGCGGCGCGGATCCCATTTTGGCAGGTCGATCAGTTGGTTTTTCAACGCCAGGCGCTTCTCGAGCAGCGGAGCGAGCGTCAACGGGATCAGACCGGGTAGGTCATTTTCGGAGGCGAAGGGTTCCAGGTCCTGGATACAGGGGCGTTGACCCTGAACGGTTTCCGGCGAGATGTTGAAGCGCACCATGATGCCGGGATACATCGAGACGAAATCGATCCCGCCTACATCGTGGTGCAAGCCAACCAGAGGCTGGTACACCAGCCCTCCCTGGTCGGTTGCGAGCAAATCCAGCGCAGTTTTGGGTTGTTCGGCTTGCTGTTTGTGCCAGGGCACCAGAATCCCTTCACGCAAGGCGGTGACCATCTGCATGGCGGAGATGCCCGATCCAGGAGAGACGCGCGCGGCAGTCTGTAGCGGCAGACCGGTGACCCGCGCGGTCTCCAGAGCGCCTTCCAGGTCGTAATCCTCCCACATCATGGCGTTGCCGCGGTCGATGTGACAACGCCCGAACAGATGCACCTGCCGGCCGCGATGGACCATTTGACCGTAGGAGAAATAGGAGATTTCCGGGTGATGGGCGGGCTGGCGGGCTGGATCGCGGTTCAGGGGCAAGGGCAAGCCCAGGGCGGCAGAGCGTTCCAACAGGTGCGGCAGCAGCCAGGTATCGCCCCAGGTTGTGAGCAGCAAATCCGGGTCGCAGCGCTGCAGGATGGCTTTCAGGTTGATCAGCAATGGCCGTTCGAGATCCAAATCTAGGTGGTATTCGGCTGTCGCCGGTCCATGAAAACTTCCGCTGCGCAGGCTGAGCCGGGTTGGCTTATTGCGGGCTGGATCGGCGTCCAATTCCATGTAAAGGATGCGCAGGGGCGGCGGGGCAGGGCTTAGGTCCCAGGGGGTGTCCAGCGGTTCGACGGTTTGCGCCTGTCCGTTCGCGTCCACGCCGACCCGGCAATAAGCCAGCGGGAACAGCCGGTGGCGCGCGGCGTAACGCAAGGGCAGCGCCACATCGGCGTCGAAATAGTCGAGATCGGGAAAGGCTCTCGCAATCTCCTGAAACAGGGCATTCTGCGCTACAGGATCGTTCACGTCAATTGCCAGCACGGTGCGCATGGATTTGACGAAGATGTCCTGGCGCTCTTCCCGCTTCAGGACAGGCTGGGCTGGATGGGATTGTAGATAGCGCCACAAGCGCCGCAGCGTTGAGGCACGACCTGCGGCATAGAAAGTCACTGGAAAGGGCTGGCGTAAATGGTAGCGCTGTCCATCCTCCCCAATCAGCCAGAGCGCGGCGCCAACCTGCGCTTCGGGGTAGATATCCAACAGCCAACCGCGCAGTTCGTTCATTCTTCCAGCGACAGGTCATCGCCCTGCAGATCGTTCAGCAGAGCCTCCAGGCGCATGAGGCGTTTGTGTTCTTCCAGCAGCATCGCCAGCAAAAATGTCTCGAACGGTAAAGGATGGGCGGCATAAGCCGCGGCAGCCAGGTGCTGGTGAGCCGAGGCAAACAGATCATCCAGTATCCGTTGATCCGACTGGCGCAAAGCGCGGCGAAAACGGTTGAAAGAAGCCTGCTCTTGCAGGAAAGCCTGGGTGATGGATGGCAGGGTGCGTCCCATAACATTCTCCTAGAACAGGTTGAGCTGTGATTTGGAGGGCTGTTTGGCTTTATTCGTTTCAGGCGCGCCTTCCTGGAACCAGAGCAAATCGGCAGCCTGTTGAACCATTTCCAACAAGCCGGTTGGATCGCTTTGCTCAGGGGCGGGGGGGCGCACGCTGACAACTACGGGAGCCAGCCGGCTCAGGTTGCGCAAACGCAGCAGGCAGTTCTCGATCAAGCGGCGGCGTTCGGAAAGCGAAGCGCTTTCGTCATAAAACGTGTCCAGCAGATCGATCACCAGGGTTGGATCGGAGCTGGGCAGCGTCTCTTCGAGCAGCGCCAGAAGCTGATAGCAGGTGAAGGCGCGCGCCAGCCGGATGCGGCTCAAAGCGGCATAGAGGTCGGGCGCATTCAATTCCCGCAGAATGCGCGCGACTGTGCGCGCGTTGAAGCGATTGCCGCCGTCTACCACGCGCAGCGGAGCAAGCAGCGCCAGGCGGGCGGCAGAAGCCAGCATCGCATTGCTGGCTGCGTATGGCCCGATGATCAACAGAAAAGGGAAAGCGCCGCTGGTGCCTGGAACCAAAAGATCGGATGCAAAGCTTTTGTGGACCGCATTCATGATCCGAACATAGCTCAATCACTGCCGTGCATCAATTCCCTTTGGCGGGGAGGCGCGGGGGAGGCTGGGGGTAACCCTATAGGGGAACTGCAATCGAGGCAAGCCAGGGGGCGCTTCCCCGGTCTGGATGGGCAGCGCGACTACCCGGCTGAGAAGAAAAACCGGCTGGCTCGTTGATTCTGTTGAGCCAGCCGGTCGGCGTTTGATCAATCACCCCGATATTTCAGAGGGGCGGATTGAGCAGGTGCAGGTAAGGATTAGGGGTTCGGGCACACGATGCCGTCGCCATAGACGCACGTGTTATAGACCGTCCACCATCCAGCCGGGAATTGGAACATAGTCGGCGGACCGACGTGAGTGATGCCCGGATAAGCCTTGTCGATGCGCACGTGTTCTTCGGGCCATTTCCAATTTGCGATTGGAAACACAATGGTGCGCAGGTCGCCGTTTCCGATGTTGTAGCGGCTGCCGGAAGGCGGGATAACTCGCAGATAGGGTTCAAAGAAAAGGCCTTCACCGTGGGGACCGAAATCGGACAGTGTGAAGGGGAAGGTATTGTTGAAGTCGATGACCAGCGTAGCGGTCTCCGCGGCGGGCGTGGGTGCAATGCCTTCGGTTGTGTTCACCATGCTGCCAGCCGGTGGGATTGCATCGGTGGTCAGTCTGAAAACGAGGAAATCGTTCAATTGCGAGGCGTTGAAAGCGCTGTGGGAAGTCGATATCGTTTGCCCATGCGAATTGTAGATCGTAAGCGTAGCGGCGCCGTTGCTCCCAAAGGTGTTCGGCGGAAAGCTGACGTGATATTCGTGAGAGAGCAGCGCTCCCCGCGCTTGGGGAGTGAGGTTGAAGGTAACCCGGCTGACGCGGATGGTGCTATTGTTGATGGAGGAAAAAGCGAAATCTGTTTCGACGCTCAGAACCCAGTCGTTGTAGTCGAAATCGTTGGCTTCCTCGATTCGCAGATCCTCGTAGCCAAAGGAGACATTGTATTTGACAATGCCGGATTTGGAGACCATGGGGATGTAAAGCTTGTACACTTTCTCTTTGACTTTCACCGTGGAAGGATCCGAGTCGCTAACAACGATTCCGTCGCCTTCGCCTTCAGCGATGATGACGTTGGTGAAGCCTTCCGTGACGTTATGTACGATGCATACGTAAGAATAAGTTTCTCCCGGCACCAGATCAGGTATCTGACCAAGCGCTCTGCTGCAATCGGGCACCAGCGCGTCGGTTAAGACGATGTTGGTTAAATCCACTTCACCGGTATTGGTGACGGTGATGGTGTAGCTCACGTCTTCACCGGGTTGGATGGTGCGGACATCCTCGCCCTCGGCTTGCTTGCTGACGTTGATCCCAGGCACCTTGACCGTTGAAGGATCCTGATCAGAGACCGGGGTGCCGTCTGTATCGCCCGTAACGGTGGCGATGTTCGTGAAGCCTTCAGTGACGTTGGGCGCAGTGCAGGTGTAGCTGAAGCTTTCACCGGCGGGCAGGCTGGCGAGCAAATAATCGCAGTCTGGAACCAGCGGGTCGCTGACCTGAACATTTGTCAGATCCACTTCGCCGGTGTTGGTGACCGTGATGGTATACGGTACATCTGAGCCAGACGCGACAGTGCGGGAATCGTCGCCTTTTTCCTGCTTGCTGATCGAGATGCCGGCGATGCGAACCGTTGAGGTATCGTTGTCGTTCACGGGATTATTGCAGGCATCTTTTGCGTTCACCTTTGCAATATTCTTGAATCCCTGTGAAACATTGTAGGCTGTGCAGGTATAGCTGTACGTTTCTCCAGGCGCCAGATTAAGACCCGACCTGGCACAGTCTGGAACGAGCGGATCGATGACAGTCACTTGAGTCAGAGTGGATTGTCCAGTGTTGGTCAGGGTGATTTGGAACGGAACATCAGATCCCCCGGGGAATATGCGCACATCATCCCCCTTGATTTCCTTGGCAATGCTGATTCCAGATACACAGGCGTTGTGCGCCTGGACAGCCGGGGTCGGTTGGAAAGTACCCATAAACAATAGAACTAGTCCAATCCCTAGCAGGATTGAAAAACCGGATAATTTGAGCGTGTTCATCTTTGCATGCCTCCTTAGTTGTGAAAATCTTGAATTTCCACTGATCGTCTCTTGGTTCTTGAAATTATACATAACAGTACAAATTTACCCCATATTGTCCAATTAGGGCTTGTCTAAATACATCTCTGTTACTGCCAAAAACCGTCCATAGAACAAAAAAACCGGCCTTGTGGGCCGGTTTCGCTCTAGCTACTTAGAGAACCTATCTAAAAACTTAGACAAGCGACCATTTTAGTTCTCTAGATCATCGCTTCCACATTTGAAGTTTTCACAAGTTAACGTACACTAACCGATTATTATTCGCCCTCGATAATCTTGATCGCATTATACGCCGTGTTGGGCGGCTTCGCAATAGCAAGATATCCGACTGTTTCAGTTTTGGTTGAATGATTTGTGAATAGAGTAGATAATGGGGTAAGCCGCGACAGGCAGCTTCTGACTGCTAACAATCAGACTGCGGTAAAAGAGGTAGAGTAAAAACAAACCGCGTCGTCATACCCTCTTCGCCGTCTTCTACCCAGATCTTGCCTCCATGCCGTTCGACAGCCAGCCGGCAGTAAGCCAGCCCGAGGCCAAATCCCCGCCTCTTCATTTCTAAGTTCACGCCCTGAGTGAAACGCTCAAATATCCGCTCACGATCCTCAAACGGAATTCCAGGTCCGGTATCTGCAACGCTCACCCATAACGATCCATCTTTTCGTTGCATTTCGATCGAAATACGCCCGTTCTCGGGGGTGTACTTTAAGGCGTTGTCCAGCATGTTTACCATGACCCGCTCGATTTTTTCGCGGTCGGCAACGATCGCAGGTAAGTCTGTCGCGATGTTGGTTGTCACCACAACGCCCTTGCGCGCCAGGATCGAAGTGCGTTGGATCAGTTCGTCAACCAGGGGTGGAAGCTCGAATTCACTCATCGAGAAACGCGTCTCTCCGCTCTCCATGCGCGAGACTTCTAGCAGAGAATCGACCAGCCGTTGCAGCCTCTGGGTGCTGGCTTGAGCGATCCCGAACAAGTCGCTGTTCGCTTGCAGAATATCTTCTGGCAACACCAGAGAGAGCATTCGTAAGGAGATGCCGATCGCGCTGAGCGGGTTGCGCAGATCGTGAATGATCAATTCGGTTGTTTCTTCACGCAGACGCTGAACCTCTTCCAGCCGCTGTTTTTCGCTTTGCAGGGTGGAGACTTGTTGGGTGAGTCTTTTTTCGCTCAACTCCCCCGAGCTGCGCGCTTCGGACATTCTCCTCAGGCGCGCGCTGAGAACTTCCATGATGCTGCGGCTTACAGATGGATTGGTTCTCAAGAACTGCTCAAAATTGAGGCGGCTCAAACCTAAGAGGCGCGTGTCTTCCAACGCGATAATGGATGCGGAGCGGGGCTGATGTTCCAGCAAAGCCATTTCTCCAAAGATTTCCCCTGCGCCGCGATACGCCAAAATTGTTGGAGATTGAAGGCTGCCTTTTACAATTACAACCTGACCTGCCCAGACCAGGAACATCGTGTCGCCTTCATCCCCTTCATGAAATATAACCTCACCTCGGGTGTAATTGTGTTCGGTAAAAGACTGGCTTAGTTGGTCTCGGTCCGCAGATACCAGCAACTCCACCAATGGCGAGGTATATTTAATCTCAGAATCCTCGGGGTGGTCTTCCCTTACCGCCAAAAAGAATTCGAGCATCTCTGGAGAAACCTGCTCAATATCAGTCAAATCTTTTTCTCCAAGCATGCCTTCAACCTAAATAAGATGTTTGATTAGCAGTCTCGCTTGTCTCTCCGTCCATAGATATTATAAACTGATTACAAATACTTGGCAAAGTTAAATCTTACAACCGGTAAGTGATTTTCAATTGAAAGAAGCATAGTAAAGAGGGAAAACGCTTCATTGGCTGACCTGGCACATACAATTCTGTTATGAAACCCGTCTAAATTCATGTTCGATTGTATAATTTGTATCAATTGAAATTATTTCGAATATTTTGGATTCGACTTTTATCAGAGATGATAGGGTGAATGTTCACTTATGAACAGAGAAGATCGTCCGATCCTTTTGGTTGAAGACAACCCAATGGATGTTGACCTGACCCAGCGGGCTTTCAAGCGGAAGAAAGTACCCAATCCCATTCATATTGCCTGGGATGGCGAACAGGCGCTTTCATTCATTTCGCGTTGGGACTCCGGTGAAAGCACGCCGCTGTTGATCCTTTTGGACCTGAAACTGCCCAAGATGGATGGCTTTGAAGTTCTGCGAGTCTTCAAAGATCATCCTGAGTATAGAAATATCCCTGTGGTGATACTTTCCACTTCAACGGAGGAGAACGATGTTCGTTCCGCATACCAGGGAGGGGCGAATTCCTATCTATCAAAACCGGTAGATTTTGAGACATTTGTGCAGACGGTTGGAAATATCCAGGTTTACTGGTGTCAGCTCAACATACCCGCGCAGCAATGACCCGCAATCAGGACCTGCACATGAGCCAATCGATCAAACCGTTGCTGTTGGTCGAAGATAACCCGATGGACGTCGACCTGACATTGCGCGCGTTCTCAAAGCATGGTTTCGCTCATCCGATTGTGGTCGCCCGCGACGGGGAGGAAGCGGTCGCATTGATCCCACGCTGGAAATCGGGCGAGACGCTCCCCTTTGTCATTCTCTTAGACATAAATTTACCAAAAATAAATGGCATCGAAGTCTTGCAAGCCTACCGGATGCATGAAATCACGCGCCAAATTCCCGTGATCCTGCTCTATGGCTCAGAGGAGGACCAAAAGATTCGTCGCCTTAGCCAGTTCGGCGAAATGCCTTATCTGACCAAACCAATAAAAGTCGAGGAATTCCAACAACTTATCCGCGAGATCGGCATCGCTGACGGGCGGGGGGATTGAAGGAATCGGCTGGAGTTGAATTGCAGGACCCTGCGTGAGGTTTTTGCAAAGGGTTGTGGTAAACTCACGACTGTGAACGCTTTCTGGCGCTTGCCAGCGATCATCCCTGCGTGTGTGCCAAGCCCTGGCGCTGAGTTTTCGGTCTGGTGAAGCTGGGATTCGATTTGCGTTTCTCATGCGCAATCATCGCTCTCTGGACCAGGCTCAGAGGGCGAATTGTTTTATAGAAGGCGAGGAGTATGCCGATGAGGATGAGCAATCTTTTCGGTCAAACGTTGCGGGATATCCCCAGCGAAGCGGAGGTGACCAGCCACCAGCTCTTGCTGCGGGCGGGATTTATCCGCCAATTAGCGGCGGGCATTTTTTCGTATCTGCCGCTTGCTAGAAGGTCGCTGGCAAAAATCGAAGCCATCGCGCGTGAGGAAATGGAATCGATTGGCGGTCAGGAGATCAACATGCCGGTTGTGCATCCAGCAGATTTGTGGAAAGAAACCGGTCGTTGGTATGAAATCGACGCTGAAATGAGCCGTTTCAAAGACCGCAACGATCGGGAGATGGTCCTGGCAATGACCCACGAAGAAGTCGTTGCCGATCTCGTGCGGCAGGAAATTCGGTCCTACCGGCAACTGCCGCGGCTGGTTTTCCAGATCCAGACCAAATGGCGGGATGACCCGCGGCCGCGCGCCGGCTTGATTCGCGCCCGGGAATTTTCGATGAAGGACAGCTACAGCCTGGACGCCGACTGGGAAGGACTGGACCGCCAGTACCAGGCGCATTTCGAAGCTTATCACCGGATTTTTCAGCGCTGCGGGCTGCCGGTCATCGCAGTGAGCGCCGACGTGGGGATGATGGGCGGGAAAGCCGCCCACGAATTCATGACGCTGACGTCGGTTGGAGAAGATACGATATTGATCTGTGACGCTTGCGGTTATAAAGCCAACCGGCAGATCGCGGCGTATAAGAAGTCCGTCCCCGACCGGGAGGTTTTGCTGCCGATTGAAAAGGTCGCGACCCCGGATACGAAGACGATCGAGGATTTGGCGAATTACCTGGCGGTCTCTAAAGCGCGCACCGCTAAGGCGGTTTTCCTGATCGCATCCATTGCCGAACGTTCCGAGGTGCATGAGCAATTCGTGTTTGCGATCGTTCGCGGGGATCGGGAGGTGAATGAATATAAACTCGCCAATGCGATCAAAGCCCGGTCGCTCCGACCGGCGACTGAAGAAGAGATCCGCAACACCGGCGCGGTGCCGGGATACGCTTCTCCGATAGGTCTGAGCGGGGTGTTCGTGGTCGTGGACGATCAGGTTGCAGATTCTCCTAATCTAGTCGCGGGAGCCAACGTAGAAGGCTACCACCTAAAGAATGTGAATTATCCGCGGGATTACCAGGCTGATCTGGTTGCGGATATTACAACAGCCCAGTCTGATGACGGCTGTCCGCAGTGCGCTTCATCTTTGAAAGCGGTGCGGGGGGTTGAGGTGGGCAATATTTTCAAACTCGGCGCCTGGTATAGCGAGGCGATGGGCTGTCATTATCTCGATACACAGGGTCAGTCCAAGCCCGTGATTATGGGTTCGTATGGGATCGGGCTTGGTCGTTTGCTTGGCTGTCTGGCAGAGATCCATTACGACGAGCATGGTTTGATCTGGCCCGTTTCCGTTGCGCCGTTTCAGGTTCACCTTGTCGTCTTGGTTGGAAAAGGCGATTCCGAGTCGCTGGACGTTGCAGAGCGCCTGTACAACCAGCTTCAGCAAGCTAGCATCGAAGCCCTGTACGATGACCGCCAGGAAAGCCCCGGCGTGAAATTCAATGACGCCGACCTGATCGGAATCCCGATCCGGCTGACCGTAAGCGCGCGGGCGCGGCAGGCAGGCGGGATCGAATTCAAGCGTCGAGACCAAGCAGAGAAACAGATTGTGGCGGATGATGAGGTGATTGCATTCGTGCAAAAGACCCTGCGCCTGCTCTATCAAGAGCTGGAAGCGGGGCGCGCATCTGAGGCTCAGACGTGAAAGGCGATTGACATCTGCTGGTCAGGCGCCTCGCAGGCGTTCACTCCGCTGGGATGGCAAGTGGATTACCAACAGATTTCGGGGGAGAGGTCATCTACCCAAGAACGCTTCGCGCACAGCTTCATAAGCCGGCTTGGGCGCGCCATTGACGTCGAACAGCAAGGGTGCGTCCGGGTTCCCGGTCCAATAAGGGATCCAGGAGTAGCGGTCGGTCAGCCCCCAGGTGACGAAAGCCCGGCAGCGCGGGAAATCCAGGCAGGTTGAGATCACCTGGCGGTAGACCTCCGCCTGGGCAGCCAGCCTGACCGGTTCGGGATCCGAGGAAGTTTGGAGCCGCACGTCGATTTCGGTGATGTGAACTTCCAAGCCCAGATCGGTCAAGCGCCGGATGTTCGCAGCCAGGTCGGAAGGGGGAGGGGACTGGTAAAGGTCGGTGTGCATCTGGAGACCGATGCCGTCGAGCGGAATGCTCTGCCGGATCATCTCCTGTGCCAGCATATAAATTGCCTGCGATTTAGGGTTAAGTCCCTCGCCTCCATTGTCATTGTAGAACAGCCGCGCGCTGGGATCGGCTTCGCGCGCCCACTGGAAAGCCATCGCGATGTATTCGGGCCCGATTCTTTCCATCCAAAAGGTGTTTCTGAGCGTACCGTCATCATTCACGGCTTCATTGACCACGTCCCAGGCGTATATGACCCCCTGGTAATGCTGGAGGACGGTCTTGATATGAACGCATAAAATGTTCATCCATTCGGAGCGGGTATGTTCAGCCTGGGTGACCCATTCGGGCATCTGTAAATCCCATACCAGCACGTGTCCGCGCACGCTCATGTTGTGCTGGCGGGCAAAATCGATCAGTTGGTCACCGGGCGAAAAATCGTATTGCTCCGGCTGAGGATGAATGACCTCCCATTTCATTGCGTTTTCGGGCGTGACCAGGTTGAATTCGCGCGCCAAAAGCTGGCTGTAATTCGAGTCTTTCAACAGTTCTGGCGCGGCTGCGACGCCGATGAACCTTCCCTGGCGTGAGGCAAGCTCACGCAGAGAAGCTGCCGCGGGGGTTTGGGTGTAATCGGGCGGTTGAACTTTGGACTGGTATGGGGCGACACCCGGCGCAGGCTGACAGCCTGGAAAGCGCCCCGGAGTATAAGCGGGTGGATCGAACGTGGGCGTGGCTTTGCCATTTGATTGATTGTTGTTGTTTGCGACTATGGAAGAACGCCCGGTGAGAATATCTTTCCCCGAATAGCTGCAGGCGGAAAATAAAACGACGCCCAGTAAAATAATAGCCAAGGACGATTTCATTGCCATAGGTCGGCGCAGCCGGTTGACTCTGTTTCCAGAAATCGGATGGTTTTCCAGCGCAAGCCTCTGTTTATGGAAATAGGTTGAATGGATCGGGGACGCCGCGGTAGATGCGGTTCAGAATCTCCATCTCGCGGCTCTGGATCGTGTTTAGAAACAGGTGCACATCCGGCATGCGTTTGCTCGCCTCGACGCCGCGCTGCAGAAACGTATGCAGATCCGACCACCCCAGCTTTTCCAGCGGGGTTTTCGACAGCCGCAGACCGGTGCGAAAAACCAGGCTGCGCGCGCCCTTGACCGCCTGGCTCATAAGGGCGTGAACCAACTCGATCTGTTCGACCCGCTGATCGTAGTTATCACACTCTACATAAGCTTGGATGTATTGCGCCTCGCTGATTTCCGAAAAATCACCGTTCTTTTCCAGAAGGAGCCTGAGCAATTTGAGGTCCAGGTCATCGGTGAGGCGGGTCAGATAGATCGCGCCGCCCAACAGGGTCAACGCGCTTTCCGGCAGGTAGCGTGCCAGGATTGCGTAAATCCGCTCTGCATCCCTGTCGCGCTGGCTGAAATCGAAGGGGGCGTAAAGTTCCTCCAGGACGAACAGACAAGCCAGGCGGTAGCCGGGATCGGCTAGCAAATCGGCGTATGTGTGGTTCAGCCGTTCCGATTGCCAGGCGCGCAGCATTTTCAGATGAGCATCCAAGGCGCCGTTAGGCTGCGCCAGTCTTCTGGAAGCCTCCGCGCTCTGAAGGCTGTGAATCAACCTGAGAAATTCCTGTGGAGAGATCGCGTTCGATTCCATAATCGTGTCCAGGCTGGCGCTTCGATCGCCAACCAGAATATCCATGCGGGCGCTGCTGCAAGCGCATTTTGTCGGCGCTGCCGCATGGTATTTCGCGCATCGAGCGATATGGATTATACTCGGACTGGTTCAAGATAATTACACCCATCGATCGTGAGGGAGGAATCGTCAATGGACATCAGTCTGGCTCTTGGAGGGGGCGGTTCAAAAGGGATCGCCCATCTGGGCGTGTTGCTCTTCCTGGAAGAGAAGGGCTATCGGGTGCGCGCGATTGCCGGGACAAGCGCGGGAGGGATCATTGCGGCGATTTACGCCGCGGGATATTCGCCGTCTGAGATATTGGCGCGTTTCATCGAGGTAGATCAAACGGCACTCTATAGTAAGCGACCGGGTGATTGGCCTTCGATTTTAGGTATAGAGGGCATCAATCGAGTTTTACAAGACTTTCTCGGTGATCGTTCGTTCGACGACCTCGTGATCTCTTGCGCCCTGACTGCGGTGGATTTGGATACTGAGGAAGAAGTGATTCTGCGTCAGGGACGGGTTGTTGATGCTGTGCTCGCGACGATGGCGCTGCCTGGGATCTTCCCGCCGCAAATCTGGGACGGACATCATCTTGTCGATGGCGGGTTAGCGGATCCCGTTCCGGTGATGCCTGTCCGCGCGCTGGCGCCGAAATTGCCCGTGGTGGCAGTAGCGCTCACCGATATTGCGCCGCAACCCGGCAATATCCTGGACCCGCCAGCCATGTTGAACGTCAATCCGCTGTTAAGAGAAATTGCCCGTTTGAGAGTCGCGCAGGCGTTCAATATCTTTCTGCGATCGGTCGCGATTGGAAGCCGGAATATCACGCTGCTGCGCCTGCAAATCGACCATCCCGAAGTCATCATCAATCCGGGGCTTTCGGATATTGGGATACTGGATCATGTAGATATCCTTGACCTTGTAAGGCGGGGCCGGTTGGCTGCCCAGGAAGCTTTACCAGAATTGGAAAAAGCGAATCGCTGGTCGCAAAAGCTGGGGCGGATTTTGCGCTCTAACTAAAACCGTGTCCGGCGATCGTGAAACAATCAACAATCTTCCTCTTGTCCCTTTTAATGGAATGCGTTAGGATATTGCCGATATGCAAAGTGACCGCTTTCGTCGCCAAAGAATAGTCCTTATAGCCGGCGATATCATCGTTTTCGTTCTGGTGACGGTGTTCGGCTTTTCCACGCATGGGACGCTTGGTACTGCTGGTCTGCGTATCCTGGCGATCTTTGTGCCCTTCACGCTGGCGTGGTTTGCGGTTGGACCGCTGATGGGCGTCTATCGGTTTGAAATTGTGCAGAAACCAGCCTGGCTGTGGGTGCCTGCTTGGGCGACGCTGGTCGCCGCGCCGCTGGCAATCTTGCTCAGGGCAATTATTTTGAACGTGCCCATCCTGCCGTTGTTTGTGCTGATTATGGGCGGAGTGTCCGCGGCGGGGATATTGATCTGGAGAGGTCTGTTCTATTGGTTTTCTGTTCGCAGGAGCCAGTTCAATGGATGAAGCTGCGCTGATCCAGCTTGCCCGCGGGGGTGATCTAGATTCGTTCAACCGGCTGATACTGGCATACCAGGATATGGTGTACAACCAGGCGATGCGGATGATCAACGAGCCGAGCGTAGCTGAAGACGCCGCGCAGGATGCTTTTATCATCGCCTTCAGGAAGCTGGATACTTACCGAGGCGGTTCTTTTAAAGCATGGCTGCTGCGGATTGTAACCAATCTATGTTACGATGAATTACGGCGCCGTAAACGCCGCCCGACAACGCCTTTGGAACCGGTGGACCAGGACGACGAAGAAATCGAATCCCCGCACTGGATTTCGGATGGCGCTGAGACGCCCGAAGATGCTGCGGTGCGTTCAGAGTTGAGGAGGGCGTTGCAAGGTTGTTTAGATGACCTCCCAACCGAATTCAAAGCCATTGTGATTCTGGTCGATATCCAAGGACTTGATTATTCCGAAGCTGCAGAAGCGATTGGTTCTCCGTTGGGAACGGTCAAGAGCCGGCTGGCGCGGGCGCGCTTGCGCTTGCGCGATTGTTTACAGCTATTCTGGGAACTATTGCCCCCCTCCTATCGTCTTGGACAAGAGAGTGAATCATGACGACCCGGATTTCTCCCCGAGACTGGGAGGCGCTTTCCTCCTACCTGGATAATCAACTGAGCTCGATCGAACGCAATCGTTTAGAATTGCGGCTCGAGGTTGAGCCTGAGCTTCGCGGTGGGCTAAAAGAATTGCGCCGCACACGGTTGATCGTGCGGGAAGCGGGGCGTTACCGCGCGCCGCGCAATTTTACGCTTTCGCCCAGCATGGTGGGTCAAAAACGAGGGACTTCACTCTCTTCCGGAGCATATCCTGTATTACGGTTGGCTTCTATGCTGGCAACGCTCTTTTTTGTCCTGATCACGGCTGGGAGTCTCGTTGCCCAGTTAACTCAATCTCCTCAAGCCATCGTTATGAGCTCGGAAAGGGAAAATGCGCTCAACGCGCCGGCTGTTGGCATGGGCGGCGGCGGCGGTTCTGGTGAAAGCGAAGCCCCGGCATTCGCGCTTGCTCCAACGCTCGAAATACAAACGGCTGAAATGGAGGCAGGAAGCCCCACTTCTGCGGCGGATGTCAGGGAAGTCACGCCCCTGGCTATCGAGCTAGCCACGCCTACGCCGCCCGCTATGGAGGCTTTTGCGGCGCCGTTGGAATCAGAAGCCACCGATTCAGCCGCCGCCGGAGAAGAGCCGGCAGCCAAGGCGTATCTCGTCCAACCTGGGGCAGAGACCAAACCGCAAGCTGCAGGTCGAAATTACTTTACGTTCATAATCGTCATTCAAGCGGCGCTTTTACTGTTAGCTTTGATCACCGGGGTTCTGGCTTATCTGGTGCGCAGAAATATAATCTCTTAAGCAGCCTTCTTCCACATATTATGTCGGCAATGCTAAACAACGAAGTTAATTTCTGCCTGCGCTGCGGCGCTCCTCTCAGCTTAAAGAAGTCGTTCGGCGCAGTCAGACCAACCTGCCCCGATTGCGGCTGGGTGTATTTCGCGGATCCCAAAGTCGCGGTGGCTGCAATTATTGAGCAAGACCAGCAGGTGCTGCTCGCCCGGCGCGCCAACGACCCCTATCGAGGTCTTTGGACCTTGCCAGCCGGTTTTGTCGATGCGGGCGAAGACCCACGCGATACGGTTGTGCGCGAATGCCGGGAGGAGACGGGTTTAGAGGTGAGCGTGACCGATCTGGTGGATGTCATTGCTGGTCAGGAACACCCCCGCGGCGCGCACATTCTGATCGTATTTCGCGTCAATGTTCTTTCTGGGGAGCTTCGAGCAGGGGATGATGCCGACCAGCTCGGTTTCTTCCGCCTACAGGATCTGCCACCGCTGGCGTTCAAGTCCACCCGCCAGATTTTAGGCTTGCCCTGAATCAACCAGCTGTATTCGGGTCAGGGTTTTCTATTCCACCTGGAAGTTTATTTTTTCGCTGCTGGTATTGCCCGCCATATCGGTCGCGGTCACTTCAAAGACGTGATCGCCGGGGGAAACAGTCCACGAGATGGCGTAAGGCGCTTGGAGCAAAGAGGCTATCAGGCGCTGATCGATTTTAAACACGACACTCGCAACGCTATAGTCGTCGTCGATGCGCGCCTGCAGCACAATTTTCGGTCTTTCTCGACGGTTGATGGTTTCGGATCGCCTGGGGCTCAAGATTTCGATGGACGGCGGCTGGTTATCGACGGTGACGAAAATCGTTGAACGTTCGGCGCTCTGGTCCTGGCGAACCAACAATAGCTGCAAAGCGTACAACCCATCCAAGCCGTGTGTATCCCAGTTTGCAAGCAGACCTCCCGCAACGGGAACGTTGGATGCCTCCCCGACCTGAAACCAACGGGTTGGCAATGCTCCCGCCCCGTACTGGATCTGATAATTGGCAAAGTTTGCGCCAGTTGCCTTACCGGTGATTTTTACCACGCCGCTCACATGATCTAACATGCGCGGAGACGTGATTTGCGCCTCGAGCCAGCGATTGGTTTGTAGAGGAAGATTTTCATAGGTGTTTGGCGGCGTTTCGAGACCTGAATTGCGCGCCCAAACCCCGGCTTCGGGCGGGATTGAGATAAAAGACCGCTGTTCAATCAGATCTGGCGGGGTGAAGATCGTCGCTAACTGCCCGTTGAGGCGGTTGATAGATACCAGATGATAGAGCGTGTCAATCTGAGCAGGTTCATTACCGCTCAAAAAGACTTCATCCACAACGTTTGGACAGGCAGCCGTGGGAAGCAATCCTGACGGGTCGCACACCTGGCTGAAACTGATCCCGGTTGGGGGAGTGAACGTCTCGTAGGGCAGCGATTGATTGGAATATTGCATGATCGCGTGCCACAAGCCGGCTGCGGCTTCCTGGACGGCTGTGTGCGGGAGGCTGGTTGGGGTTTCAGCCGCTTGCGCGGTTCCCAGCCATACGCCTACCACACGGCGCGGGGTGTAACCCGCCACCCAGGCGCCCAGGTCGTCTGGAACGGCGCTGATCTTGGCGGCAGCCGGGCGCCCAATCTCGAGCGGATTTGGATGACCCAGACTGAGCCAGCGGGCGGGCTCATCGCTCAGCATGTGGGTCATCAAGTAGGCAAGCTGAGGGGTGAGAATCGGGCGCTCTTGGGGGGCGCTCCAATCGAGCCGCCCCTTTCCGCGCGTATCCTCAACGCGGAGCAAAACGGTTGGTTCTATGGGCGGTAGTCCTGAACTTTGGGCGCCGAGACCCAGCGCGGTCTGTGAATCTGGATCTATCGTCCGCCCTGCCAGAGCGCCCTGGTTGGCAAACGCGCTCAATGCATGTGTGATTTCAAGAAGGTTAACGTCGCCGAGCAAATTCGTGGCAGAGCGGGGCGTGCCTTCAACCTTCCGAAGGTTCGACAAACCAAGCTGTTGGCTGGTCCGCAGTACGTTCTCGACCCCCACCTGTGATAAGACAGCTTCGGCTGGCGGCAGGTAATCGTTCACAAAAGCGATTCGCAGCCTTACCGGACCGTGATAGGCTTGATTTTCCTGGGGATTCTCGTCTGCAACAGATGAAGGGACGTCCCACACCAACGAAGCCGGGTTCAGACCGCGCGTCAGACCGGTCAAATAGATGAAAATTGTGGAAGAGGTTCCGCCGGGATGCGCAGGCAGAATTTCACCCGCAACATTTCCGGGCGAATCTCCGGCGAATGCCAGGATTTGCCCTGTGCCTGGGTCGAGGATAATCGTCTCAGTGGATAAATCCCCTGAAGGAAGACCGCCATTTTCGGGCAGCGCCGGTAAAAGCCTGGCAGCCGGGCAGCTCACCGGAATCCCAGCCGGGGGTTGGTCGGCGGTGGCTTGCAGGCGTCGCTCGAGAAACCGGCTGGTGCAATCAACCTGGGTTTGTAGATCGAGGTCGAGGGTCGTGATAACATTGAGCCCGCCGCGCTCCAGTTCAACGCGCGAGATGCGCGTCCCCAGTTGCTCTAAAACCAGCTTGATATAAGCGGGTGAAACGCCGGCATGAAGATCGGCAAACGCCAGCTTTGCTTCAGCCGTGGGCGGTGTTATGTTCGGTTCAGCCCGGATTGCCTGGACGCTTTCGGAGGGCGATACGAGGTGCTGCCGCAGCGCCTCCTGGATAATTTGCTTCTGGCGCACCTGGACAAGTGGAAGATCGCTCCAGGGGTTAATTGCGGGGTCTTTCAGGGTGGCAGCCAGCAGCGCCAGATCCGCCAGGTTCAGTTCGGAGACCGGTTTGCCGAAATACAGCTCAGATGCTGATTGGACGCCATAAGCCAGGTTCCCAAAGTAGGCGCTGTTGAGATACCACTCCAGCGCTTTTTTGTGCCCAAACCGGTCGATAATTTGGAGGGCGAGCAGGTGCATCCGCAAATCGCGCCGCCTGCCAGGGGGTTCTGGCATTAACAGCAAGTCCGCAGCCAGTCGCTGCGCAACCGTGCGCTGATCTAAAAAAAGGACGCTGCTGAGTGTGATGCCGGAGTGAGACCAGAACCCGGGATCGATTGAGGCGACCGTCAGATTGACCAGGTCTGGTGGAAGATAGGCGCCAGTTTCCTCAGCTTCGGCGCCAGCCGCGTCTGGAGGGTAAGCCAGGTAGGTTCTTTTGCTGGACGCCGCATTTTGCAGTGTAAAAATGACCTGTTGACCGGTGCGGTCAAAGAAATGCGTGGGCTTTAATAATCGTCCTTCGGGCGGCTCTAGCAGATCGGGAAGCGCCTCAACCGAGGGTAGGTCTTGGGTGAGCGCGGCGTACTCAAGCGCCAGGAATATCCCCGCGGCGGCGGCTGCGAGGCTGAACACGATGCATGCCAATATTCCTGCCCCAAGCAGAGATTTCCGTTCAGCCTTCTGTCTGCGCTGGTTTCTAAACTGGATCGTCTGGTGGACGGATGGCATAATGATAATCTGTGGCGGATCAATTTACCGAAAGCTGGCTCTCCGCAGCCTGAATCAGTTCACGCGCAGATTGAAGCGTCCCCGCGCTCACGCTGCCAAGCATCTGAGCCAGCTCGACCAGGCGTTCATCACCGGTGAGCGCTTTCAACACCGTGAGCGTGCGCCCATCATGAACTTTTTTCTCGACGTGGTAATGCTGGTCGCCATATGCGGCAAGCTGCGGCAAGTGCGTGATGCACAGCACCTGGTGCTGCCGTCCAAGCTGCCAGAGTTTTTGACCAACCACGGCGCCAACCCGGCCGCCGATGCCCTGGTCGATCTCGTCAAAAATGAGCGTAGGAATGTGGTCGGCTTTGGTGAGCACGTTTTTCAAGGCGAGCATCAAGCGCGAGGTCTCGCCGCCGGAGGCGATCTTGGCAAGCGGTTTGAAACCCTCGCCAGGGTTCGGTGCAATTAAGAATTCCACTTTATCCAAACCGCTGGGGAAGGCTTTCAGCCGCCTCCCATCCGGCAGGCTGGCTCCAGTTGGGTCTGGCTGGGTTTGCAGATCGACCTTGAAACGCGCCCCCGACATCTGCAAATCCGCAAGCTCCCGCTCGATGCCTTTCTCCAACCGCGCGGCAGTTTCTTGCCTTTCAACCGAAAGCGCTAAACCTGCGGCGCCAAGCTGCACAAGCAGGCGCTCTTGCTCGCTTTCCAATTCCTGCAAGCGCGCCTCGGCATGCGTGATTTGATCGAGCTGCTGGCGGATTTTTTCGAGGAATTCCAGGACAGCCGGGATGGTCGCGCCGTATTTACGCTTCAAAGACTGGATCAATGCCAGGCGTTCTTCGATGAAATCCAGGCGTTTGGGGTTAAATTCGATGTTTTCGAGATACAACCGCAGGTTATGGGACAGCTCAGCCAGCCCATCGAAGATGGATTGAGACGTATCGAATAAGGCGGATTGAGCCGGATCGAGCCGCGTTAGGTTTTCGATCGCCTTGGTCACACTGCCGAGTAAATCGGTCGCGGCTGGAGATTCGGGCGTGCCTTCATCCAGCGCAACCAGCGCCTGTTGGGTGAAATTCGACAGGCTTTCGGCGTTGGCGAGCCGGTTGCGCTCTTCACGCAAGTCTTCCTCCTCGCCGGGGCGCAAGTTGGCTGTTTCGATTTCGCGGATCTGGAATGAGAGGATATCCGTTTGCCGGGCTGCGTCAGCCTCTGCGAGGCGAATCTCATCCAACTGGCGTTTAACCTCTTGCAAACGCCGGTAAGTTGCCGTGTAGCCTTCGAGCGCTTGTGTAAGCTGCTCGCCGGTTTGCGCGGCGGCGAAGCGATCCAGCAGATGGAGGTGCTGACCCACGCGCAGTAACGAAAGATGATCGGACTGTCCATGCACGTCGATGAGGTATTCACTGATCTCGCGCAGCAATCCAGTGCTGACGCTGCGCCCGTTGATCCGCGCAACATTCCGTCCGTTTTGGCGGATTTCGCGCGCCAGGTTGAGCGCCTCCGGTTCATCCAGCAGATCCTCCCGTTCCAGGATGGTCTGGATTGCCGGGCGTGACGCTTCGGAAAGCTGAAAAACGGCTTCGATCACCGCGCGTTCAGCGCCGCTGCGAATCTGGATCGCCTCGGCGCGCCCGCCAAGCAGCGTTTCAACGGCATCGATGATGATGGATTTCCCCGCGCCGGTCTCCCCGGTAAAGGTCACCAGCCCTGGGATAAACTCGATATCCAGACGCTCGATGATGGCAAAATTCTCGATGTGCAGTTCAGCCAGCATTAGCGGATGTTGATCCCTCTCAGGCGGTAATAGACGGTTGAAGTAACCGCAAAAGTGTAGAAGCCCTGAAACAAAAGACCCCACAGGCTGCCGAACCCTCCACCTAGCAGAAGCCTGACGAGCAATGGAAGCAGCAGGGGCAGGCTGCCGGCTGCGGCGCCAATTGCCGCGGTAAGGTAAAGCGCGTTCGAGCGCCGGCGGCGGATCGCAAAGCGGACCGCTTCGGCGATGATTCCGCCCGCGATTGGGGCAATAAAAATTATAAAGAAGCCAACGAACGAAACCGCCAAACTCCCGGCGAAAGACAATCCCCCGGCGATAATAAGAGCCAACGGATAGTCGTACCAGGCTGCGGTGTCGAAGACTTTTTGCTGATTGCGAACACATTCTTTGCAGCGATAACCCGTCGGCGTCAGAACTGCGCACTTGGGGCAGATCGGTCTTTCGCAATTGTTGCAGCGCAGGCTGGTTTCGACGTTTGGGTGGTTGTAACAATACAAAACTGGCGGGGTATCCGTCATCGATTATTACCTGTAGCGGGATTTTGGTTCATGTGCGGGGTCAGGTTGCGGTAGAAATATCCCGGATCCTGGAAGCGGACAAATTGAACCGAATGTTGAGAAGCGTAAGTATGAATGCGGTCGCCGGTTTGCATTTCGATCGGTCCTAAACCATCCGGTGACATGACCGCCTGATGGGTGGTCTGAACGGTGATCGTAACCGCAGATCCTTCCGCCAGGACAATGGCTCTATCGATTGAAAGGTGCGGGGCTACGGCGACGAGTAAAATGTTGCGCAATGTTGGCGGCAAGATTGGACCGCCGGCTGCCAGGGCATAGGCGGTGGAACCGGTTGCGGTCGCGGCGATCAACGCGTCTGCGACGTAGGTTGTCAGGTAACGCCCGTCCACGTGCGTGATCAGGTGCACTGGGCGTACGGAATGCCCGCGGCTGACCACCACCTCATTCAACACTTCCCAGCGTCCCAACAATTTGTCTGCGCGCCATTGTTCCGCCTGCAACATCATCCGCTGTTCGATCCAATACTCGCCGGCGAACAGCTTGGGTATCACCTCACGCCATTCTTCGATCCGAATTTCGGTTAGAAAACCGAACTTGCCCATATTGATTCCCAAAATCGGGATTCCGCACGGGGCGCAAATGTTGCCGGCTCGCAACATGGTGCCGTCGCCGCCTAACGCAACAAACAAGTCGATTCCCTGGTCGCAGATCCTTTCCCGGATTTCTGGATCGTTCAACATACCGTCAGCAGCAGTTATCCCGTGCGACTTGAAGGAACTGGCAATCACGGCTGCCTGCTCAGCCGCCTCAGCCAGTTGGGGATGGGCAGCCACCAGTACCCGATGGAATCTGTTTTGGTCCGACATCGCCCTCAATTATATTACAGATATATTACATAAGTTTCTGGTCACAAACGCCTCGATAACCGCAGCGCCGGCAGCGCGCCTCAACCTCGTGGGAACGCGCCAGTTCTTTGCGCCGCGTGTTGTGATGCATTTCGTCCAGCAAGTCGAGGGTTGTTTGTTCGAGCTCTGGCGTGAAATCGATTGCATAGGTGCGGTTTGGGTAATGTAGAATGCCGTAGGGCGGGCGTTTGCCGATCTGACGCTGGACGAGCAGACAGTACGCCGCAAGCTGAAAGATGTGACCGTCATAGGGACCTTCAGACACCCGGCTGGATTTCACTTCCACGGGAATGATCTGCCCTCGCGATTCAAGGAGATAGTCCGGCTTTCCGGTCAAACCCAGCTCACGATCGTACAGGGGTTTTTCGACCGGCTTCCAAGCTTGCGTATCCGAATAAATCACCCTGCCGGCGGGAAGTCCAATGCTGCGCCGCTGCCGGGATGCCAGCCAGAACAGCAGTATGGCGCAGAGCGTTAAAAACCCAGCAAAAAAGAGCATCGCCTTCTAAAAAGAGCGCCTATAAAATGGATTGCACGAAATAAGCCACTACCAGGATAAGCGCTGCCAAAAGCAGACCATACCCGATAATTTGCAGGCAGGTTATGCCCAGCAAGGCTTTGCCATGGCGGGAGTGCAGCTCGCTCCCCGAAACCAGTTCGGCAATATTTTCGGATGGAACGCCCATTTTTTTATACCACCAGGCGCGCTGGCAATACACGTACGTGGTGATTTCGGAAGCGCGAATGGTGGGGGGCATTTATAAGCGCTCAGCCAGCAGCCCCTCTAATCGGCGCAGCTTGGTTTCGAGCTGTTCTTGCCGCAAGCTGATTGTAAGGTCGCCGCGGGTCCGCTCCAGGAGGCTGCGCGCCACATCGGTCAACCGCCGTAAACCGCCTGTCACTGCGTCGGGATAATCCATCGTGATTAAAACGGTGTAGATGTCATCCATCAAGTTCAGCAAGCGCGTGGCTTCCTCAGATTTGCCCAGCCGGAGTTGATCCAGGCAGCGCCGGCGCAGCTCGCCGACCGCTTCGGCAAGACCTTGTAAATATGTCGAGGATGGCACGCCAATCTGTTCCGGGAGGGGCAGCTCGTTGTTTTGGATCAGCGCGAAGACTAGATTCGCTTCCGCGTATTCTTTCAGCGCGTCCTGGGTATAACCCGCGTACAGAAAATCGGGATAATCAGCCAGGTCATTTTTGAGGACGACGGCGATCTCTCCAGCTTGTTGGAGGTGTTCTGTGGCGAGCTCTTTTTCATCACGATGAACGGCGCGGATTGCATTGGCGCAGTGGCGCGTGAGCAGGCGGGTTTGAGCCAGCGCCAAGTCACGCGCAGCGGTACGTACCTCAAAGGTTTGGCGGATCGTTTCAGCGACTCCTTCGAAGATGTTCACCTTGCCTCCGTCATTTATCATGATTTGTCATCCGGGTTGAGTGACTGAAACAGGTTATCCGCCAGGCTGGTGTTCCCCGGCAGAACGATTTCACTGAAAGCCGCTTCATAGCGTGCCAGGTTTTCACTCAACGCGCGGTGGAATAATTTAGCGCCCAGCGGCGACATAATAATGCGCGAACTGATCTGCGCGGTTCTGGCGCCGGGAAGAAGATGGGCAAAGTCGAACACCAAATCGGAAGGCGAATGGGCGATCCTGACCAGGTTGGCGTACTCGACCGGCAGGTCGGGGGGCAATTCCAATCCAGGCGGGTTTGGTCTTGGATTAGGAACCGGATTTTCTGACATGAATAGCTCCTCTTCTTGCAGTTCTTGATTATGGCTCGAAACTGAATAAGGGTGGCCTTGAACAAGACCACCCTTTAGATCGTCTGAGCGGCTTGCTTAAAAGGGAATGTCGTCTTCGGTTGGGCTGGATGGGGTCTCTGCGAAATCGCCGCCCGCGGCCGGTCCCTCTCCGCCGCCGCGGCCCAGGAATCGGACCGTGGCAGCGACCACCTCGAAGGAGGCGCCTGGTGTGCCGTCCTGGCGGGTCCAGATTTTTGGACCCCCAGTCGCTGGATCAGGTTTTATCCGCCCTTCGACCAGGACAGAGCGGCCTTTTTGTAGATACTGGTTACATGCTTCAGCCTGTTTTCCGAACACCGAAACCCGAAACCAAATTGTTTCATCCACGAGCTGACCATCGGATGCGGTGTACTTGCGGCTGGTGGCGATATTCATCGTCGTCACCGGCTGACCGCTCGGCAGGTAGCGCATTTCTGGATCTCTGCCCAAATTACCAACGATTATTATAGTATGAAACATGGGGAACTCCTTCCACGGCGAGTTGTCTGTCTTCAATACCGGATGCACGCCATCCGGGGCAGATCTATCGGGGAGCTCGCCGAACTATAGAACAATTGTACTTTATTCGTTGCGAAATTGCAAGCAGTAATGATGAAATGTGTTGCTCACCCAGGCATTTCCGAACCCATAAGGCGCAAGGCGAATGTCGTCCTGGCACCAGATTTTCTCATCCTTCAAAGCGTAGATCTGGCTTAACCTTTGCGCCAGGTCCCAAGCTAAGGGGTAGATTTTCCCGCCTCGCTTGACGTTTTTTACGATGATCGTGAGGTAGGCGCCGGGGTTCAGGATCGGCTTCAGGTTGGCGTAGATTTCGGTCAACGTGTTCAGAAAGATCGCGTAGTCGTCGATGTTGCCCAGATCGTTGGGATCGTCCGAATAATAGACGTCGAGCTCTGGCGTCTGACGCCTTTTCTGCTGCGTCTCCGCTCCGCGGGCGCGCAGCATATTCCAGTAGGGCGGAGAAGTAATCACGTAGTTGACTGTGCCGATCCCAAACTCAGCCGCGATTGCACTCATCTTTAGCGCGTCCCCTTCGACCACCTGGCAGTTCAATCCCTGGGCGGCTTCACCCAGCAATGCAATTTCTTGTTCGATGATATTTTGTGCGATGGACGCATAGAAAGGGTTGAGTTCCACGCCAAAGCAATTGCGCCCCGAATGCAGCGCGGCGATCAGCGCGCTGCCGGTGCCTGCCATTGGATCCAATATAAGCTCGCCGCGCTTGGTAAAGAATTCGATGAACTCCTGCGCCAGCGTCTCGGGAAATTTGGCAGGGTGGCGCAAGACGTCCTTTTTGCGCGGCGGCGGGTTGTGGATAAACCAGGACTTCTGAAATTTAATCCAGGTCTTTGGGTCCAGATCGTTTAATTTGTTTCGAGAAGGTCGCTTAGACACGTCCATCGAGGTTTGCCTCAGGGAATCGATTCGTAAATTCTCTACCGTACAAAGTGA
>MWTA01000011.1 GCA_002050125.1 Anaerolineae bacterium UTCFX2
CTCGACGGGATCAACGCCGCCGGTGGTGAGTTATTTAGCGGGTTGAAGCCCGGCGATTCGGTCTGGATCAGCGATGGGCCTTTCAAGGGTTACGAAGCAATATTTGACGAACGAGTGGCTGGCAGCGAGCGGGTTCGAGTTCTGCTGGAATTTCTGGGCAGCAAGCGGCAGGTATCTCTGACTCTGCGCGCCGGGCAGATCGAACAAAGAAAGAAGAAATAACCAAAAGCGTTCTTTGGAAGGCGCGCCAGGGTTGAGGAAAGCTGCCCGTAACTTCATTGCTGCACCCAGAACCAGGTTTGTCCTGGGAATTGCGCTTGGCGGCTTTTTTTTCTATCTCGCCGTGCGGGGCGTTGACTGGGCAGAGATCGGGGAAGGGCTGCGCCACGCCGATGCTCGCTTTGTCGCCGCGGCGTTCATGCTGATCTTGTTCAACATATTGATTAAGATTGTGCGCTGGAAAAAATTGCTGTTTTCAGCGGCGCAGCCGCTGAAAAGCGCCGAGGTTTCTGCGTCGTTTCTCTGGGCGCAGCTGCTCAATTCGTTGTTTCCGCTGCGGGTGGGCGAGGTCAGCCGAGTGGTTGTGATGGGGGGGCGCGGGGCGGATCACGGTTTTGTGATCGGCACCATTCTCATTGAGAAATACCTCGATACGCTGGCGTTTGGCGTTTTGCTCAGCGTGGTTGGGTTGACCCTGCCGATGCCAGACTGGCTTGCGAGCCCGGCAAGGTCGTTCATTGTGCTGGTTGGGCTGAGCGCTTTGGCGATCCTGTTCCTCAGCCGGAATCAAGCCCGGGTGCAGCATTGGGCGAAGCGGATCAGCCGCGGCTTCGGGGAGCGGGCTGCGGACTTCACCCTTAAGAATCTTCATTCAGCGTATTCCGCTCTGCACGCGGTTAAGCAAACCCCCAACCTGCTGTATGTGACCGCGCTGACGCTGTTGATCTGGCTGACTGCCCTGGCTACAAATCAGGCGCTGTTTCTGGCGCTGAATTTGGAATTGCCGGTCAAAGCTGCGCTGGTCGTGCTGGCAACGATCACGGTGGGTCTGAGCCTTCCGGCGCTGCCCGGAAAAGTTGGGGTTTTTGAGTATGCCTGCATCTTGGCGTTGGGTCTGTTCGAGGTCGATCAATCCCGCGCCCTAAGTTACGGTATACTCCTGCACATGGTTGTGTATTTTCCCATAGTCGTTCTTGGAATATTATCTGTCCAATATCTTCAGATGAGAACGCCCAGCCCGGTTCGTCAAAAAACCAACCAGGCTGAATAGCCGCTCGAAAACTGGTTCGCTGAAAATGCATTCTGTCTTGTTTGTCTGTACAGCCAATATTTGCCGATCTCCGATGGCGGAAGGGATTTTGCTCGAAAAGACAGCCGTTGAGAAAGAGAACTGGCGGATCGCCTCCGCTGGCGTGTTTGCCGAATATGGATACCCGCCGGCGCAAAATACCCTTATGATCCTGTTGGAAAAGGGGATCGACCTGAGCGAGCGGCGATCTACGCCCATCTCCGCCGAACTGGTTCAGCAGTATCGACTCATCTTGACCATGGAACAGGGTCACAAGGAGGCGCTTCAGGCGGCTTTTCCAGACGAGGCAGAGCGGACCTTTTTGTTCAGCGAGATGGTGGGCGAGTATCGCGATATCGTCGATCCGATTGGGAAAGCGCTGGTAGATTATCGCGACACCGCGCAGGAAATCGAATCGATCCTGGAGCGGGGGTTTGAAAGAATCCGCGCGCTTTCAAGCGAACCCTACGATCGAAATGAAACTTCAGACCTCATCAACCCAGAATGAGCGATTGAGAATCCTGGCGATCCTGGTTCTGGCAGGGATCAGCGGGCTGGTATTTATTTTTATTATGCCTGCCTGGCAGCATTATGACGAACCCAACCATTTTGAGCATGTCTGGCTGGCTGCCAACCTCGAGCGTTTACCTCAGCCGGGGGATTATTCCCCGAAGTTGAGCCGCCAGGTTTTAAAATCGATGATCGATAAGGGCTTCTTCGCCCGGCTGGGTTATCAACCGGAGCTCGGACCGCCGGGGGAAAAAGTGCGCCTCCCGGGCTATTCTCAGCTCAGCGAGCCGCCATTGTATTACACAATCGCCGCGCTTCCGCTCAGGCTGATCGCCGATCGCAGTGTCGCAGTCCAGTTGTATGCCGCGCGGCTGGTTTCCTGGCTTTTCTATTTGCTCACGATCCTTTTCGCCGGCGGGATCGCCTTCGAACTCACCCCCGCCGGGCACGCGCTGCGCTGGATGCTGCCGATCACGATTGCATTCACGCCGGCGTTTGCCGACTTGATGACCGCGGTCAACAACGACGCGGCTGCGATCAGCATTTCAACGGCTCTGCTGTGGGTTTGCATTCGTTTGGTCCGCCGGGGACCGTCTTTGTTTGACCTGGTTCTTTTGGTGGGGTTGGCTGGCATGGCGGCGCTCACCAAGATCACCTCGATAATTATCCTGGTCGCAATCGTACCGGCGCTGTTGTTCGCCTTTTTGCGCGGCCGCTGGCGCTGGGCAGCCTGGGGATTGCTGGCGGCGGGCAGCGCGGCGTTTCTCGTTGCCACCGTCTGCTGGGACGATCCAGCCGGGTGGTACCGCAACACGGCTCAGTTGGCGCCGGTGCGGGCGCAGAACGAGCTGGCGCCGCTGGATGAGCACATGCTTGCAATTCAGGTGGGCGCAGAGACCACGCCCGATTATTACGCCCACGTCTTTCAGCATTTTCCCAGCGAGACCGCCAGACAGCTTGCCGGGAAAGAGGTGACGTTTGGCTTTTGGTTCTGGTCGGATCGGGAACAGCGGGTGCGCTCCCCGATTTTGCGCGCTGACAGTCAGAGTTTTTCCGAGCCGTTGGAGGTTACCACTGAGCCAAAATTCTATGCCTTCCACACCGCGCTGTCCGACAATTTGGAACGTATCTGGATCGACCTGGATGCGGAGGTCGGCGCTAAGGGCTCGTGGATTTTTGTGGATGGGGTAACGCTAGCTGAGGGTGAATTTCCGCTTTCCGACCCGCCTCATTTCTCGACGAGCAGCGCTGAAACCGGCGAGTGGGGCGGGCGACCATTTACAAACCTGATCCGCAACGGTTCGGCGGAGAACAGGGGGGTGCGCGTTGCGCCCTGGCTGGATAACCGGCTGGCGCACTATCTGCCGGACCAGGCGCGGCCTTCGCTTCTGCTCGCTTCGCTGCTCGATCCGGCAGGAGGCGGGTACCTTTACAGCACAACGGTTGCGCATCTGTTTCGCACCTATTGGGCGCGCTTTGGCTGGGGCAATGTGCCGGCAGCCCAGCCTCAGTTTGTCCAGCAGATGGTTTTGGTTTTCTCGCTGCTGGGTCTCTTGGGCGCGGCGGTAGGCGGTTTGCGAGCCTGGAAGCGAGTTCCCTGGGACGTGGCTGCGGTGCTGGCGATCGCGTTGCTGCCTCTGCTTTTCATGGCGCTCACCCGCGGCGGGGCTTATCTGGCGTCGCCAGGCTTCTACATTCCCACCGCGCGCTACATTTATCCTGCCATCATCCCCCTGGCGCTTTTGCTGAGCTGCGGCTGGCTGGAGATTTCCACCTGGATGCAGAACGCCTATCGGCGCTGGCTGCGGCGCGATCAACTCGATGATGAGGCAATTCAAACCAGACAGAAGCGGTTTGCCATGATCCAGTCCGGAGCTTATCTGCTGTTTTTCGCCATTCTCAACCTGCTATCCCTGGCAGGGGTACACCAATATTTCAGCGGCGTTTGATGGAGATGATTACAATTCGCCGGCGGAGAGAGCAGACAATGCAACAGCCTAAGCCGCGCGCTGTGGTTTATTTCAGCGGGGTGTGGCTCAGCCTGTTGATCATCATGAGCGGTTGCAGCGGAGGCGCTCAAACGCCAAACCAGGACCTGACTGTCCCCACGTTGAACCCGCTTCCAGGTAACACGCCGCTGCCGGGTCTGATCGAGACTGAAATCTCAATCACCGCGCCGGTCGTTCGGGACACCGTCGCGGCTACCGTTCCAAGTCTGCCGCCGGCTGCCCCTCAAAAGCCGCCGTACCCTGTTCCGGGGATCGAGCTGGATGCCGTGAACGCGCGGACGCTTGAGTTGACCCGCCAGGTGGGCGCGCATTGGGTTCGCCGAAACGCTCTGAACTGGTCCGCAGTCGAGCCAGACGAGGGTCAACGCAATTGGGGCGCAATCGCGGGCTTTGAAGCGGAATTGCAGGCTGCCGCTCAGCAGGGGTTGGAGCAGATCATGATTGTGCGCGGCGCCCCTGAATGGGCGCGGAAAACTGCGGGTTACCCGTGCAGCGCCGTCTCCGAGCAGAAAATTGCGGCGTTCGCCCTGTTTATGCACGATGCGGCGCTGCGCTACGGTCAGCCGCCCTATCGGGCGCGCTTTTGGGAGATTGGCAACGAACCGGATGTCGATCCAGCCGAACTCCCGCCCGACAGCCCCTTTGGATGCTGGGGCGATTCATCTGACCCGTATTATGGCGGGGGATATTATGCGCAGGTCTTAGGCGCGGTTTACCCGGCAGTCAAATCAGCCAACCCGGACGCCCAGGTATTGATCGGCGGGCTCTTGATCGATTGTGATCCGGTCAATCCGCCGGAAGGCAAGTCCTGTGTTCCGTCGAGATTTTTAGAAGGCGTGCTCAAAGGCGGCGGCGGAGAATACTTCGACGGGGTCAGCTTTCACGCTTACGACTA
>MWTA01000036.1 GCA_002050125.1 Anaerolineae bacterium UTCFX2
TACGGCTTTAGCGTGCTGGATGTGACCGACAAACCGCTGGAAACGACCGCCGACGAGGTCATCCGCCTGATCACCAGCCGTTTCAAAGTACACAATCGCATCGATTAAGCCGAGATTTGCTGGAGCAGGTCGGGCAGTTCGCCCAAGTGTTGGATGGTGAACATCCGGCGGTGGTTCACAGAGGCAGGCTCGACGTGTTCGTGCGCCCAGGTCAGTTCGTTGGGGACGTAGACCGCCCAACTGCCCAAGTCCAGTACAGGCAGGATGTCCGAACGCATTGAATTGCCGACCATCAGGAAGCGCTCCGGCTGGAGGCGGTGTTTGTCCAGCACCGCGGTGTACACCGCCGGGCTCTTGTCATGCACAACTTCGATGTGCTGGAAGTAATTTGCGATCCCCGAACGATTGATCTTGGACCACTGGTTGGTCGGCTCGCCCTTGGTGATCAGCATGAGGGGGTATCTGGGCTGCAATGCGGCGAGGGCTTCCACGACGTGCGCGTAAACCTCCACGTCTGCGCTCAGCATTTCCTTGCCCAACTCGAGCAGGCGGCGGACATCGCCGGGGCGGAAACGACCATCGGTGAGTTCGATGCCCGATTCGATCAGCGAGAGGATGAAGCTCATCATTCCATAGCCATAGTAGGGCAGGTTGCGCACCTCGATTGCATCGAGGCGCGCGTCGCTGGCGCTGTCCACCCCGTAAACCGCCAGCATCTGGCGGAAACGCTCGCGCCCCATGCGGTAGAAGCGCTCGTTGTGCCAGAGCGTATCGTCGGCGTCAAAGGCGATTAAATCGAACAAGGCTGAATTCATCCTGACCGGGTCAGGTTGCTGCTAAGTCCATTCGCGCGGGCGTGGGTTTCAGGAGCGCACGGGCAGTTCGACCGCCAGGACGTCGTAATATGAACCGGCGCCAAAGCCATCGATCATGATGTGGTCGCCCGGTTTGAGCAGCGGCAGTTCGCGCAGAAATGCGATCATGTTCGAAGCGGCGCTGACGTTGCCAAACTCTTTGATCAGCCAGGGCATTGGAATTTGAATGCCTTCGCGCTGCAGGTGCTTCGCTTTTAGCTGGTTGATTTTCAGGTTGGCGTGGTGCACAATCGAGACAGCGAGCTCTTTGCCGGGGATGCCAAGCTCGTTCAGTTTTTCCTGATAAGCGGCATAAGCTTCTTTAACCGTGTCGACGCCGTTGCGCACAAAGAGCTTGACCATGCCCATGGGACCCGCCATGACCACCGGCTCGCCTTGATGCGGTTCGTGCATCAGCCCGGAAACGATAAAATGACCCGGTTCGAGCTCGGAGATTTCGGTCAATGGGCGGTCTGGCAGGCGCTCGCGCGAGTGCGGGTACATCATGCGCACCTGGAGCATGCCTTCTTCGTCGTACACTTCCTGAGAAGCGCCGGCGATGAACTTCATTGTCGAGCCCGGGATCACGCCGATCACGCCCGCGCCGTTGCCAAAAAGCTGGGCGGCGTTGCTGTCGTTCGACATCAGCACGTAGCGCCCCAGGGCTTCGATGCCGCCGATCAGCACTTTCTTGCCCTTGAGCTGCTCCGCCAGGTTGATGCCAAGCCGCTGGTGAATGGCGAGGTTGGGGTTAAGCACCATGTTCAACGCAGCGACCGAACTGTCGCAGGCTTTGTGAATGCTCAACTTGTACGCCTGCTCTGGGATGCCCGCCATGCGCGCGATCTGGACGGTGTAGTCGTTGCTGACGGGGCTGCTGATGCCGACCAAAACCGCCTCGATCTCTGCGGGTTCCCAGCCGCACGCCTGGATGGCTTCGCGCAGGAAGCGCGCCCCGACCTCCAACTCCAGATCGTAATATTCCTTAGTCGAAAGCAGGGGCGAATGATGGCGGTACATAAACCCCAATTCGCCCAGGTTAAGTTTTTCCTCGCTGGCAAGGCTGCGCCCCCAGCGTTCTTCGATCAACGCGGCAAGCGTCTCGTTGCTGTAACACTCTCCCCAAGTGCCGTAAGCGCCGCCGATGCCGAGCTGCGAATTGGCGATAGTTTCAACCCCGAATGGAATCCCGCCCGCGATCGGCAGGGTGTCGCGCCGCACGTTTGGGCGGTCGAAGAACGACAGATCGACGTTCTTTAATGTTTCAGAAATGCTCATTTTCCAAGTCCTATTCTAAGACAAATATTCTTTCCTATTTTAACCCATCCTGATGGTTTTAGTTTCGCTGTTTTTCATTCTGGCGCACCCCAGGCTGGGTCGGGGAGCATTTCGCCGGCGCGGATCGGCAGCTTGAGGCGGTTTTCGAAGGGGGTGAGCGGGCAGGACCAGTGCGGACTGTAGGCGCAATAGGGGTTGTACGCCAGGTTGAAATCGACCAGCAGTTGACCGTCGTCGAGCGCCTGCGGCTCCAGGTAACGTCCGGCGGGGTAGGTTTCCGTCCCCGCCAGGCTGTCGACAAAGGGCAGGAAAAGCCCATGCTCGTTGGAGTACACGGTGAGTTGGGCGGGCTGCCCATCGACGGTGAATTGGATCTTGCCGTGGCGTTGAAAATGCTGCACGTCGCCGGTGGAGGTCTGCAGCTCGACTTCGACGTATTCGGGGAACGGCTCCAGCTTTAACTCGAGGCGCAGCGCCAGGTTGGGCGGGAAATAATGCAAACCTTTGAAGGCGCTTTTTTGCTTCTTCGAGAACGGGCTTTGCGGGTCGCTGGCATAGAATTCGTCTTTCATGCGCCGAAAATTTTCCAGTTCGGTCTGGTATTGCGCTACCTGTTGTTGATCCATCGTGTTCTTCCTCTCTAACTCTTAGAGAGCCTGACGCGCCGATTTCTTACCGCGCGGCGAGGACTCAGGCGGGTGGGGTGAGAATAAATGGGCGGCGGATTCTGTGGTAAATTATGCCCATCACAGAAGTGAGGATTCATTGTGACGAGCGAACCATCATTCTTACTTTCGGGCGATATCGGCGGAACCAAGACCGAGCTGGCGCTTTACAGCACGCAGGGGACGCCTCACGATCCGGAGCGCAAGGTGCGGTATGCCAGCCAACAATACGGCGCGCTGGAAGAGATCCTGCGCGACTTTTTGGAGGGCGAGCAGAGCCGCCTGGCGCGCGCCTGTTTCGGCGTTGCGGGTCCGGTCGTGCGCGGACAGGCGCACGTCACCAACCTGTCCTGGACGCTCGAAACCGCCGCGCTCGAAGCGCGGCTGGGAATTCCGGTCACGCTGATCAACGACATGGACGCGATCGGCAGCATGGTGGCGCACATCGACGCGCGCGATTGCGTCACGCTCCACCCGGGAGAGCCGGTCGAGCACGGGCCGCGCGGCGTTATCGCGCCCGGAACCGGGCTGGGCGAGGGTTTTCTGATCTGGGAAGAAGGGCGTTACAGTTCGCACGGCACGGAGGGCGGGCACACTGATTTCGGACCGCGCGGCGCCTTACAGATCGCCCTGCTCGAATACCTGCAAACGCGCTACCGCCACGTGAGTTATGAACGGGTGTGCTCGGGGATCGGCATCCCGAACCTGTACGCTTTTTTGAAGGATAGCGGGCGTCATCGCGAGCCGGATTGGCTGCGCGAGGCGCTCGAACAGGTCGAAGACTCAACCCCGGTGATCGTCGA
>MWTA01000102.1 GCA_002050125.1 Anaerolineae bacterium UTCFX2
CTCACCGGTCGGCGGTAGAGTGTAATGCCGCCAATTGCCAATGTGGAGCCTGGCTGTACGAGGCTGGCTGCCTCAGCTAGTGAAATTTGCTTTTCTGCCAAGCGGCTGCTCTGAATTATACAAAGAAATTTATATCTTCCCAAAGCTGCGGGAAGATCTGGCGCAAATCTAAAATAGACGACACGACATAATCTGCTTGGCGCTGGTCGGCGTGGTTGCGGCGGATGAGGATCGTCGTCATCCCCAAGCGCTTAGCGGTTGCCAGATTCTCCGTTGAATCATCCAGCATCGCACAATCCTGCGGCGCGGGATCGCCTGCCAGCGCCAGCGCCCGTTGGTATGCCTCAAGTTCGGGCTTGCACGCAAAGCCTATCTCTCGCACATCTATAATACCATCAAAACATCCCTGGATGTCGAGCGCCTCGAGCACCCTCCTGGCGTGACCCGAGTCTGCATTCGTAAAAATGAACCGCCGTTGCGGCAGCTCCCTCAGGAATTTTCGTAATTCGGGTTGGGGCTGCAAGTAATCTTCGAGCGGCAAATCGTGAACATAAGCCAGATAATCGTCCGCATCTACCTGGTGGTGTTTCTGCAAGCCGCGCAGGGTTGTCCCATAAGTCTTGAAGTAATGCTCCCTTAACTTAGGGATGACATCAACCGGCAAACCCAAACGCTCAGCCATGTACGCGCTCATACGGCTGCGAATTGCCTGCCATAAACCGTTCCCATTCGGGTATAAGGTGTCGTCCAGATCGAAAAACAAAGTAGTAATCGGCATATGGATATTATAATGTCATCATGACCATTCACATCTTATCTTCCGAGGTTGCCTCGCAAATCGCCGCCGGTGAAGTTGTCGAACGCACGGCATCGGTTGTGAAAGAGTTGGTTGAAAACTCGCTCGATGCAGGGGCTGACGACATCCGCATCCTGGTGAAGGATGCCGGTCGCAGTTTGATCGAGGTCAGCGACAATGGCAAGGGCATCCCCGCTGAAGAAATCTCGCTCACGGTCGAGCGCCACGCCACAAGCAAGCTGAGCCAGGTAGATGATCTGCTTACGATCAAGACCCTGGGGTTTCGCGGCGAAGCCCTCGCCTCGATCGGCTCGATCTCTCACCTGACAATCACCAGCCGGTGCGCTGATCAGGAACTCGGCGCTACGCTCCAGGTGGAGGGCGGTCGCATTTCAACCACCCAGCCCTATGGCGGACCGGTGGGGACGCTGGTTCGCGTGGAGAATCTCTTTTTCAACGTGCCAGCGCGCTTGAAATTCCAAAAAACCGATCAAACCGAACGGCGAGTGATCAACAACCTGGCTGCGCGCTATGCAATTGCGTATCCCTCCGTCCGCTTCCACATGACCCTGGACGAACGTCTGGCATTACAAACGAACGGCAGCGGCAGCCGCCGGGAGGTCTTAAGCGCTCTGTACGACCCGCAGACCGCGCGCCAAATGCTCGAAGTGATCTATCAAGATCAGAAATTGAAGGTAAGCGGTTTTATCAGCCCAACCTCGATCAGCCGTCCGCACCGGCGTGAGATTCACTTCTTTGTCAACGGGCGACCAGTTCAAGAGGCGGCGCTAAGCGCTGCCGTAGTCAAAGGTTTCCACACCTTGCTGATGGTCGGGCGTTATCCGCTGGCGGTGCTTTTTATTGAAATGGATCCACAACTGGTGGATGTAAATGTCCATCCCACCAAAGCCGAGGTCCGGTTTCGCGAACCCGATCGGATTTTTTTAGCTCTGCAAAGCGCTGTTCGCCGAGCGCTGTTAGCCAACAACCCCGTGCAAAACCTCACGGACGCCATTCACTGGAACAATCAGCCGGATTGGGAGAGCGAGGCTGGCATCGAGACGACCGCGCCGCCGTGGGAACAAGACGCGGGCGCAGCAGGGTTCGTCGCGGGCTCATCAACAGCCTGGAACAGAGGAAATCAAATCGATTCCCCCACACAAGCAGACAGACCATCGGCAGCAATCGAGCAGGGAACCATTCCAAACCTGCGCGTTCCAATCCTGCGCCCGGTGGGTCAGATTGCCTCGGCATATCTGGTTGCTGAAAGCCCGGACGGTCTCTACCTGATCGACCAACACGCAGCTCACGAGCGGGTGCTTTTCGAACGCTTCATCAACCACGGCGAGGACCCCTTGCCATCGCAGATCCTGCTGCAACCCGTTACGCTCGAACTGAATTCAGCAACCGCAAAGCTCATCGAAGAACAAATTCCCAGCCTCAATCAACTGGGTTTCCTGATCGAACCTTTCGGACCGAACACGTTTCTCATCCGCCGCATTCCGGCGATTCTAACCGGCAGCGACCCGGCTGAGGTGTTAAGATCGCTCGTGGAAGACTTCGAGGAGGACGAGTCCCTGCTGCAAAATCAGCGCGAAGCCCGCTTGATTGCCAGGATCTGTAAGCGTTCCGCAATTAAAGCCGGGACGATTCTTTCGCCAGAGGAACAGCGCGCTTTATTATCCGATCTGGAAAGCTGCCAGTCACCCCGCACCTGCCCTCACGGACGACCAACCATGATCCATTTATCCGTGGATCTTTTAGAGCGCCAGTTTGGACGCCGGGGCGCCCGTTAACCCGCAGCCGGTTAACCTATTCTGAGCAAATTTGCTGGACAATCCGGGGGAACACTTCGGCGACATCTTCGTGAAGCGCCACATCGGCGCGTGCATCAAGGTAGGTCTCCGAATAGTTGATTAGAATCAGGTGCGCGCCGTTTTGAAGCGCCTGCATCGGCAAGCCGGCTACCGGCAGCACTTCCAGCGACGATCCGGCGACGATCATTAAATCACAGGCTTTGCTGGCTTCCTGCGCTTGAAGCCATATTTGCACTGGAAGCTGTTCGCCCATCAATACCATATCAGGCTTCAGAATCCCGCCGCACGAAGGGCACACCGGGATTTGCCCATTTTCAAGGTAGTTGACAATAAAATCAGCGGCTGGGAAGTTCTTATAGCAGCGAATACAGCTCAAACTCTCCAGCGAGCCGTGTGTTTGCAGTACGTTCTTTGAGCCGGCGCGCTGATGCAAACCATCGATGTTCTGGGTGATGATCGTCTGAACCAAGCCGAATTCCTCGAGCAATGTAATATCATAATGAGCTTGATTCGGCTGTGCCCGGAGGATGATCCCCGCCAGATTTCTCACCCATTCATAAAAACGCTGCGGGTTGTAGCGGAACGAAGTCAATGAGGCGACTTCAAAGGGGTCGAATTTTTCCCATAAGCCGCTGTCCGGTGAACGAAAATCGGGGATGCCGGACGGGGTGGAGATGCCTGCTCCTGTGAGCACTACCGTCCGCTGGCTGGCGCGAATGATGTCCGCGGCGTTGCGGATGCTCATTTCAGTTGCATCGCTCAATTGTCCCATTGATAAAATCAGCCCGGCTTTCCGATCACCCTTCCCGCCAGGGTCGTGAACTGCTGCATGGTCACGCCATCCGCCTGGCGTAGAACCATCGGCGTGGTGGAGACCTGTGATTGATAAGCCAGCTCAGGCGCCGCGGTGAAGATCACCGAGACATCGCGTCCCAATTGATCCTGTACCTGACCCAGCGAAAGCTGCATGCCGGCGCGCAGCCGGTTAACCAGAGCAACCAGAACCCGCCGGCTGGTTGTATCCTTGCCGCCCAAGAAATCTAGCAGCAATCGGGTTTGATAAACGGATTGTGGAACGGGTTCGGTCACCACAACCAGTCGATCGCAAAATTGAACAATCTTCTCGACCGCCGGCGTAAGCTCGCCTCCCAGGTCTAAAATCGAGAAATTTGCCAGGTAGGTAATCTGGCGGGCGACTGCAACCAGTTGGTCGGTCGAGGTAACCAGGCGCGCATCCAGCGGCTGCGCTGATGAAAATAGAAACTGCACACCCGAATGATGGTCAAAGAGCTCGCGATGGATTGCCTGCGGCGTGATCTCATCTACGCTGAGCGCCAGGAGCTTGCTCAACCCCAGCGGGTTGGTCACCCCAACTTCCAGTCCAATCGTGCCGCATCCCGGGCGCAGATCGCCTACGACAACCGAACGCTTGGTTTCCTGGTGCATCACAATGCCCAGGTTGACCGCCAAGGTCGAGACGCCCACCCCGCCTTTCGCGGCGAGGATGCCGACCAATTTGCCCTGCTCATGGAATTCCCGGCTGGGCGCAGCCTGGCGGCTTCCGCGGCGCTTCAACACCGCTTTGACGTGCGCGATCAGTTCGCGCGGTTGCGTGGGTTTTGTCAGATAATCATCCGCCCCAGCATCGAAACCCTCGAGTTTATCCTCGATCTGACTTTTTGCGGTGAACATGATGATGAGGATGTCCTCCGTCTCGGGGGAGCTTCTCAGGCGCCGGGCGACTTCGATGCCGTCCATGTCGGGCATCATTAAATCCAATAAAACCAGGTCGGGTCTTTCAGAGTAGATCATGCTCAGCGCCTGCTGACCGCTGCTGGCAGCCATGATCCGGTATCCCTGTCGTTCCAACATCAACCCCACCAGGCGCAGAGTATCCAAATCATCATCAACAACCAGAATCTTTTCAGCCATGACCAACCCTCGCTTTCTTAAAAGAACCGGCTACAAAAAGTCTAGCATAAAGAGGCAAGTGATGCAAGCATTCCTTATGAATTATAATCATTTCCACGATGTTAAGGACAGTTTTATTGGCATTGGAAAATAAATGCCGGCTGGATCGCAGCCAACCCGTGCTCGCCGGCGTGTCCGGCGGAGCCGACAGCTTATGTCTGCTCGATAGTTTATATCAACTCGGCTATCCCTTGATCGTTGCGCACCTGGATCACCAGCTTCGTCCAGGTTCGATGGAAGAGGCATTGCAAGTCAAGAAGCTGGCAGAGACGCGCGGGCTGGAATTCGTGCAGCACACGGCAGACATTCAACAATACGCCAAAGACAATCGGCAATCCATTGAAGAAGCCGCGCGGGAGGTGCGTTACCGCTTCCTTTTCGAACAGGCGCGTAAGTATGAGGCGCAAGCGGTGGCAACCGGTCACACGGCGAACGATCAGGTCGAAACGGTATTGATGCATTTTCTGCGCGGCTCCGGGCAGGCTGGCTTAAGCGGCATGGAATACTTCAGCCTGCCCAACCCCTGGGACAGCGAAATCCCGCTCGTCCGACCGCTGCTGGGCGTCTGGCGCGTTGAGATTCTCCGCTACCTCGAAGAACGCAGCCTGACGCCGGTCATTGACGAAAGCAATCAGGATCTGCGCTATTATCGCAATCGTCTGCGGCACGATCTGATCCCCCGCCTGGAAGAGCTGAACCCGGGTGCAGCCAACCGCATCTGGCAAACCGCCAACATTCTGCACGAAGACGAACGGGTGTTGCAGTCGTTCATCGAGCAAATTTGGCTAAACGTCATGGTTCAATCCAGCCAACAAGCCCTGAGCCTGGATCGCGATCGTTTTTGCGCTCAACCATTGGCTATACGAAGAAGGCTGATCCGCAAGGCAATTTCCCAACTGCGTCCCGGCATGCGCAATATCGATTTCGATACCGTCGAGCGGGCGCTGCAATTTATCGAGTCGCCCTCCAGTACGCTTAAATCTGACTTGGCAGCTGGGCTGCGCCTCGAAGTGGACGCCAGTCAGATCTGGCTGGCGGATTGGAGCACCGACCTGCCTCTGGAATACTGGCCGGGCATGGATTCAAGCGAGGCGCTCGGCGTGTCGATCCCCGGGTCGATCGCGCTTTCAAGCAATTGCACCCTGAACGTCAGCCTGCATTCTCCAACTCCCGAACTGTTAGCCGGCATCCAGCAAAATCAGGATCCCTGGCAAGCCTGGCTGGATCTGGATCGTTTGGAATTGCCCCTGCAGGTGCGCCCCCGCCTGCCCGGGGACCGTTTCCAGCCCCTCGGCATGCAAGGACATTCGATCAAACTCTCGGATTACATGATCAATCAGCAAATCCCCCGGCGGGCGCGCCCGCGCTGGCCTCTGATCGCCAGCGGCGAAGCAATCGCCTGGGTTCCGGGCTACACAATTGGCGAGGCTTTCGGAGTAAAGCCGGGGACATTGAAATTACTTCATTTAGCAATCATGAAGGAGCGCCGGTCGAAGGATTCCGATCCGGCGCTCTTTTGAGGAGGAGAAGCAACAATCTGAGATTATCTTAGCAGATCTGGCGAACGCCTGCTTGACGCTTACCCCACACTCGCCGGACGATTACCCTTCAATTGCTCAACGAAAAAGCCAGCCAGGATACACCCGGCTGGCGTCTTCTTATGTGTTGGTCAGCAACGGTTAGAACAGCCCAACCACTCGCCCTGTTTCGAGGTCCAGGTCAACGTCATAGAAAACCGGACGGGTGGGCAAACCGGGCATTGTGCGCATCGTCCCAAGCAGCGGATACAGGAACCCCGCCCCAACCGAAGCGCGAATATCGCGGATCGGCACGCGGTAGCCCTTTGGCACACCCTTGAGACTCTGATCGTGGCTCAGGCTGAGGTGCGTCTTAGCCATGCACATCGGCAGGTTATCAAAGCCGAGCCGGGTGTACAGCGCAATTTTCTCTTCCGCCTCGGGAAGATAGTCCACGCCATCCGCGCCGTAGATTTCCTTGCAGATAATCTCGATCTTATCCTTGATGGGAATGTCTAGCGGGTAGAGGAACTTGAAATTGCTGGGTTTCTCAGCGGTTTTCACCACCAGTTCAGCCAATTCGGTCGCACCCTGACCGCCTTCCATCCAATGCCGGCAGGTCACTGCGTCCTCCGCGCCAGCCTCGATGGCGGCTTTGCGCACCAGTTCGACCTCAGCCGGGGTGTCGGTGGCAAATGAGTTGACCGCAACCACAACCGGGACACCGTAGCGCAGCGCGTTTTTAATGTGGTGCTGCATGTTTGACAGCCCGTTAGCTAACAGATCAAGGTTTTCGTTGACGTAGGCTGCGTCGAGGGGTTTTCCGGCAACCACTTTTGGACCGCCGCCGTGCATCTTGAGGGCGCGCACCGTCGCCACCAGAACCACGACGTTCGGGATCAAACCCGAGTAACGGCATTTGATGTCGAAGAACTTCTCCATGCCGATGTCAGCCCCGAAGCCCGACTCGGTCACGACGTAGTCCGCCAGTTTGAGGGCGATCTTATCGGCGATGATCGAGCTTTGCCCGTGAGCAATGTTCGCAAACGGTCCCGCATGGACGAAGACCGGCGTGCCTTCCAGCGTTTGCATCAGGTTCGGTTTAATGGCATCCTTCATCAGGACGGTCATCGCGCCGGCAACGCCCAGGTCCTCAGCCGTGACCGCCTCGCCTTTGCGATTCGTCCCGATCACGATGCGACTAAAGCGTTCCCGCATATCTGTCAGGTCAGTCGTCAATGCGAGGATTGCCATGATCTCGCTGGCAACCGTAATGTCGTAACCGGTACGGCGGGTCATGCCTTTTTCCTCAGGACCAAGACCGATCTCGATTTCACGCAAGAACCGGTCGTTGGTATCCACCACCCGGCGCCAGGATATGCTGGCGGGGTCAATGTCCAGGCGGGCGAACCTGCTGCGTTCTTCCGGTGTCAGGTCATTCGGGTCGGTCTTTTGAATTCCGAGCCGCTCAAGCCGGCGCAGCATCGACTTTGAGAACCTCCGGCTTCCATCCTTAGCTGGCGGGCAGAGTGCATCGAACAATTTTCCATCGTCCGGCTGATTGGCTTCGTGGAAAATCCGCGTGTCAATTGCGGCTGCCAGCAGATTGTTCGCCGCCGTGATGGCATGGAGGTCGCCGGTCAGATGCAGGTTGAAATCTTCCATCGGGATCACCTGACTGTACCCGCCGCCGGCTGCCCCGCCTTTAATCCCAAATGTTGGCCCCTGGCTGGGCTGGCGGATGCAGGTAAAGACGCGCTTTCCAAGATGCGCACCCAACGCCTGGCTCAGACCGACCATGGTCGTGCTCTTCCCCTCGCCCAGCGGCGTCGGCGTGATAGCGGTCACATCGATGTATTTGCCATTTGGAACGTCCTTTAATCGTTCCAGGGTTTCCAGCTTGACCTTAGCTTTGTAATTCCCATATAATTCCAATTCTTCCGGAAGCAAACCGACCTCTTCGGCGATCTGCATGATCGGTTTGATGTCCGCTTCCTGAGCGATCTCGATGTCCGAAGGCACAGGTTGGCGCAGACGCAGCTTCAAAGGTGTAAATGGACGAAGTGTAACTGGCTCTTTTAATGCGCTCATAGATCTTGCCCTTTCCTCTTTGTGTATTCCTTAATAGCTAAATATACATCGTGAATATTGTTACAGAGAATGCCCAGTTCTGCAAGGGAATCATATCATCTCTGTTCAAGTAAAGTGTCACATAATTCAATCGTAAGGCTGGCTTTACCTGGGTCAGAGAGATTATTGGTTGGCTTGTATCATTGAGATTGATACGCCTGGATGGCAAGCGCAACTGCGCCCAGCACGCCTGCTTCGGGACCGAGCCCAGGCGGGACAATATATTGATCTATCCGTTGTAAGATCGCCGCATCCTGAACATAGCCGGCTAACAGCTCAGGAACCTTGCGCCATATCAGCGGAAACAGTTGAGTTTGCTTCATCACACCTCCACCCAGGATCAGCCTTTGCGGCGACAGCGTGCAGATCAAATTAACTAACCCATAGGATAGATATAACGCTTCAAGCGCCCAGGCTGGGTGATCCACCTCTAATTGTGCTGCCGGCGCCCCCCAGCGTTTCTCGATTGCCGGACCGGCTGCCATTCCCTCCAGGCAGTCTCCATGAAACGGGCAGTTCCCTGGAAACGGGTCAGCCTCCCAATCATGAGGTAGCCGAATATGTCCCATCTCGGGATGGATTAATCCGTGCATCAGCGCGCCTCCAACAAACCCGCCTCCGCCAATCCCGGTTCCAATCGTAAGATAGGTGAAGGTGTTCAACCCCTGCGCCGCGCCCCAGTTGAGTTCAGCCAGCGCCGCGCCGTTCACGTCTGTGTCAAAACCGACCCGCAGGTTGAACTCATGCTGGAATTGACCCACAAAATCAACTTTAGCCCAGCCTGGTTTGGGTGTGGAAGTGATATAGCCGTATGTGGGGGAATCGCGGTTCAAATCAACCGGACCGAAAGCGGCGATCCCGATCGCGGCGAGGTCTCCGATGCCAACTGCCTGATCCCGAAAAAATCGAAACGCCCGCTCGAATGTTTGCTGTGGAGTTGTGGTTGGAAATTCCGATTTGGCAATGATGCGATTCGGTTCTTCCGCCAGCACACAGACGAATTTTGTGCCTCCTGCCTCAATTCCGCCAAACAACATCGTTCCCTCGTCTCACGGTGAGATAGACTTCTCTTCTCAGTCGCAATCGCCTTTATTTTTCACAGGTGCCTCTCCGCCCCCTAACTCTTTAATCATGTAAAGTTCCCCGTTTTTGAAACCTAAACGACGGTAGTATCGGCGCGTTCCAATTGCCGCGATCACGGCGAGTCTGGGGAAACCGTGTTTTCTGGCAATCGTTTCGGCTTCGCGGATCAAGCGCGTCCCCAAACCCTGATGCTGCGCCGCGCGTGCCCCATCCCCGCCAAGCTGGATCGATTGACCATAAACGTGCACTTCACGGATGATCGCCGCGGACTTGAGGTCTGAAATGCCTGTTTCCGGCGCGTCCAACCCGGGCAAAGAGAGGCGCAAAAACCCCGCAATCCGGTCATCCTCCGTGACGAAAGAGATGAAATCCTCGCTGAACGCGCCCGCCAAATAAGTCAGTTGATCCAGCCTCAACTTCGCCGGGTTGACTTTTTGGGCGCGTATCTCGCGGCAGCGAATGCATTGGCATTTCGTGCCGCGCCTGCGCATCTTGTCCTGAACATCCTGGCGCAAACTGGTGCGTTTATTCCCCTCGACGACGTAGGTTGATGGGATGTCGCGGATCACCCGGTTCACGCGGCAGTAACGCGGGATCGTGGTTTTCACGTCTGCGATCAAGTCAACCAATTCCTGCGTGCTGTAAGGCTGATATTTCCCAGCCAGCCAGAATTGATATAACTCCGCGTTTTCCAGTAACTGGGTTGGATAGATCTTGATTTCATCCGGGCAGAGTTCTTCCCATAGCTGGCTGAAATCGCGGCGATCGGATTCAAGCGTCGCGCCCAACAGATTTGGCATCCAGTGCAGCACAATCTTAAACCCAGCCGCCCTGATCAACTGCACCGCTCGTCTGACTGCTGCAACATCATGACCGCGTTGGTTCAGCGCGAGGATCTGGTCGTTCAAACTCTGGACCCCCATCTGAATTTTTGTGACCCCTAAGTATCGCAGCCAGCGCAGTTCCCTCAAACGGATTTTGTCCGGGCGGGTTTCGATCACCAGCCCAACGCAGCGATGGAGCGCGGTTTCGTTGTATTTTTGAACTGCTTCCAGCGTTTCTAGTTCTACTTGATTCAAGGCGTCAAAACAACGCTTGACAAACCATTCCTGATAATCTTTTCGATACGCGCTCCAGGTGCCGCCCAGGATCAGCAGTTCGATTTTTTGAGTTGGATGCCCGACCGCCTCCAGCGCTTCTAACCGCGACCACACTTGAGCATACGGGTCGAAGTTGTGATCAAGACCCCGCCGCGCCCCCGGTTCATCGGGAAGGTAACTCTTGGGCATGCGCACGTCGGTGGGGCAAAAGATGCACTTACCAGGACACGGATAAGGTTTGGTCAGCGCGGTAACGGTCGTGACGCCTGAAAGCGTGCGCACCGGTTTCATGCGGATGCGCTGCAACAGCTTTTCATCCTCCGTCCATTCCCCGCTGTCGAGCAGTTGGCGATAAACTGAGACCAGCATGTGCTTGCCCACATATCCCCCGTCTTCCAGAGGAAATCGGCGGATCGCCTCAGCCACGTTGCGCCCGGCGCGCACCTCTTCCAATACTTTGCGCGCCAGCATGATCTTCTCCGGGGTGTGCTCGCGCTGCTTTAACCAGGCTAATCTTTTAGCTTCCATCCAAAGATACCGTTATAATTATCCTGTGAAACGGGACATCGCAGAGCAATTGCTGCGCCTCAACCTTCAATTTTACCAGACCTTCGCCAATCACTTTTCCGCGACCCGGCAGCGCATCCAGCCAGGCGTCAGGAAAATCCTGCCAGAGATTGCTCCCACGCACAAAGTGCTGGATATCGGCTGCGGAAATGGGAACCTCTGGCAAGCGCTCGTAAGCTCCGCTTTTCGCGGCGCCTATGTTGGCATGGACTTCAGCCCAGAATTGATCAAAATCGCCGCCGCCGCGGCTGAAAACGTTCGGTCTGGCGACTTATCCATCCCAAAGCCAATCTTCTTTGCCGCTGATCTGAGCGGGGCGGACTGGCGGTCGGAAACTCCCGATGAACGCTTCGACTGGGTCTTTCTACTCGCAGTGCTGCATCACTTGCCGGGAATCGCGTTGCGGCAGAAGATCCTGAGCCAAATTGCCAGCTTGATGAATCCAGACGGACGGTTGGTTGTTTCGGTCTGGCAGTTCCGTAAAAGCGCCAAACTTTCCCAGCGGATTCAAGATTGGTCAATGATTAACCTCGACCAGAACGATCTCAATGCGGGTGATTATTTGCTGGACTGGCGCAGCGGTGGGCGCGGACTGCGCTATGTGCACGAGTTTAGCGAGGCTGAGCTTCATTTCTTAGCAGAAATGAATGGTTTCTCAATTCGCTCTTCATATTGCTCTGATGGCGATGGGGGAAACTTGAGCCAATACCAGGTTTGGGAACTCGCAAAGTAATAGTATAATTTATCCAACACAAGTCATTCACAACGAATCTCATTGGGGCTTGCATGCGCGTATTGATTATATCTGACATCCATGCCAACATCACTGCGCTGGATACTGTGCTCGCAGAAGCTGGGAAATATGATGCTGTTTGGTGTTTGGGCGATCTAGTGGGGTATGGACCGGATCCAAATGAATGTATTACCAGAGTGCGTCAACTACCGGGAATCCAGTGCATCATCGGGAATCATGATATGGCTGCATTACAGCAGCTAGATTCAGATTCGTTCAACCCGGAAGCGCGCACTGCAATCGTATGGACACAAAAATCTCTCTCGGAAAGCAGCAGGATATTCCTGCAACACCTTCCCGAGAAAATTGAGCTCGCCGATGTTACCCTTGCGCACGGCAGCCCGCGCCATCCAGTTTGGGAGTACCTGCTTGACACACGCACTGCAACGTACAGCTTCGATTTCTTCGATACGCCGCTGTGTTTTGTTGGGCACACCCATCTTCCCATGATCTTTTCCATGAATAATTCCTTTTACGCGGCAACCCAGACCGTCCCCGAAGCCAATAAAACTATCCCTACTCCGCAACGCGCCATTCTAAACCCAGGTTCGGTTGGACAACCGCGTGACCACGACCCACGCGCCGCTTACGCAATCTATGACACCGACTCCAAAACCTGGGAATACCGCCGGGTTAGTTATGACGTCCTCGCAGTCCAGGATCGGATGAGAGAAGCCGGACTGCCGGAGAGGCACATTCAGCGGATTGCCGCAGGTTGGTAATTTCATCCTCTAAGTTGGATCACCTCACTGCTGCTAACGCGGAACAAACCCAGCCTGTCGTTCGTCTTTTGAGCAAAATCATATTCAGAGGAGAAGCGGCATGAAAAACCTATGGATTCAGCGCATCAAGTTAGGAGCAATCCTGCTCGTTACCGGTATCTTTGTCCTGACCGCGTGTGCTCCGGCAGCGTACCGGTCGCAGTCAAGAGGAGAACCCAGCCCCAAGGAGATGCCGGCTGCACCCGGGTACCCAGCGGCGGGGGTAGCTCTGGCGCCCGCGCCGACCATGGTGGCTTACACATCGAATGAAGATGGGACCCAGGATTTTTCCTCCGAGGAACAGATCCAACTGGTGATCAAGAATGCCAACCTGACAATCGTCGTCCCCGACCCAACTGTGTCTATGAGCAACATCACCGAACTGGCTGAGAAGTTGGGCGGTTTTGTCGTGACGGCGAATATGTATAAACAAACGCTTTCGAATGGCATGCAGGTACCAAGAGCCTCGATTTCTATTCGAGTTCCATCCGAGAAGTTCAACCAGGCTCTCGATTCTATTCGAGCAGAGAGCAAACAGGCTCCCGATAACGAAACGATCTCGAGCCAGGATGTGACCAGCGAATATGTCGATTTGAAATCCAGATTGAAGAACCTGGAAGCGGCTGAAGTTGAGCTGACGCGCATCATGGAAGATGCCCATCGCACCGAAGATGTGCTGTCGGTTTACAACCAGCTTGTCTCGATCCGTGAACAGATCGAGGTCATCAAGGGTCAGATGAAATACTACGAACAATCGGCTGCAATGTCGTTGATCAGTGTGGAATTGATCGCCGATAAAGCCATTCAGCCAATCGAAATTGGCGGATGGAAACCCGCGGGCGTCGTGAAGGAAGCCATCGAAGCGCTGGTCCGGGCGATGCAAGGTCTGGTAAACGCCTTGATTTGGATCGTCCTCTTCCTGTTGCCGATATTACTCGTCCTGTTTGTGATCTTTGTCCTGCCGCCGGCTCTGATCATCCGAGCCTGGATGAAGCAGCGCAAAAACCGCAAGCAGCAAGAACAAACGGATAAGCCAGTTTCGTAATCGAAACCGCGGCTAATCGGCTGGAGGGAGAACAAACCCCTCCAGCTTTTTTATTCATAACCCGAAAAGGTATAATAGGGACATGCGGGAACTGGCAAAACAAGCCAACAATCTATTAGGAATTCGTCTTTCTCCGGCGCAGATGGAAGCGTTGGCGATATATGAAAGAGAACTCCTGCGCTGGAACGAAAAAATCAACCTGACGGCAGTCCGCGACCCCGAACAGATCCGGGTGAAACATTTCTTAGATTCTCTCACCTGCCTGTTGGTCATCAAAGACCCCTCGCGCAGCAAAATCATCGACGTGGGCACCGGCGCCGGGTTCCCAGGTATCCCTTTGAAGATTCTGTACCCTTCCATTCAACTGACTTTGGTTGAATCGGTCGGGAAGAAAGCCAACTTTTGCTGCCACCTGGTTCGCTTGCTCAATTTAGAGGGCGTTCAAGTATTGCAGGAACGGGTCGAAGCCATAGGGAGAATGCCCCAGCACCGCGAGCAATACGATTGGGCAACTGCCAGAGCAGTAGCGGTAATGAACGTCCTTGCCGAGTATATTTTGCCGCTCGTGAAAGTTGGCGGAGCGGCTCTCGCAATGAAAGGCGAGCACGCTCCGGCAGAAGTGCACACCGCCGAAAACGCGATACGGCTGCTCGGCGGACATATCCGCAAACTGGTCCCAGTCACGCTTCCCGGGGTGGTGGAAGAACGCTACCTGGTTGTAATGGATAAAGTGGTTGCCACGCCGGATAAATACCCCCGCCGCGTGGGGTTTCCGTCTAAGCATCCACTGTTGGCTGCACCTGAACCTGACCGGTAGTAATCCTCCAGATCTGCGCGGCAGAGACATAATCCTCTGTGAACAGATCAAGATCGGTTGTCGTGACCAACGCTTGCTCGCTCCCCAATAGACGATCCAACAAATCCTCCCGCCGAGCAGGATCCAATTCAGCCAGCACCTCATCGAGCAGCAGCACCGGGGTCTGACCCGTCTTTTGGGTCATCCAGACAATCTCCGCCAGTTTCAATGCCAGCACGGCTGTACGGCATTGGCCGCGCGACCCATAAATGCCAAGATCAATCCCGTTGCTAAAAAAGCGTAGGTCGTCGCGGTGGGGCCCAATCGTAGAACTGCCGCGCTGGATCTCTGTATGGCGAATGCGGCTCAGCTCCTCCTGAAAACCGCGCCGGATTTGATCTACCGACTGACCGGAGCGATTGACTGGGGCATCCAGCGGCAGAGCATATTGCAATGGCGACAAGGGCAGCGGGTCGAAAGCCGGGACATAATTCAGACGCAGCACCTCTTTACCGCGGGTGAGATCTTGCAAGACCGGGCCAGCCAGCTTTTCGAGCTCATGGATCGCCTGGATGCGCGTATAAATGATGCGGGCGCCGGTAGCGGCAAGCTGCTCATCCCAAAACGTAAGCTGGTCCGCGTCGCCGCCGCGTTCATTCAACTGTTTTAACAATGCATTGCGTTGGGAGAGCAAGCGGTTATATTCTGCCAGGTCAGAGGCATATCCCGGCGTCACCTGGCTCAAAGAGAGATTGAGATAGCGCCGGCGTTCCTCGGGCGCCCCTTCCACAATCCTGAGCATGTGCGGCAGAAAAAGCACCGCATTGAACACACCGATCGCCTCTCCGACTTTGCGCCCCACACCATTGAGAAGGATCTCTTTTCTTAAGCGTGAGTTGCCAAAATCATCGCGTTCAGAGATCAACCGAACTTCTAAACGCTGGCGGGTTTCTCTGTCAGGTTTTCCCGCCGAATATTCGAAGTCGGCAACAATGCGGCTGACGACTAATGGCTCGTTTTTTGCCCAGAAACTGATAAGCTGCCGGTCGTGGCTGGCATGAAAAGAAGTGAAAGTCGCCAGGTAGTAGACTGCTTCGAGCAGGCTCGTTTTGCCCTGGGCATTCCCCCCTACCAACAACACAGCCCCGCCCGGAACGTCGATATCCAGGCGGGAGAAATTTCGAAATTGGGTCAGCGAAAGGTGCGTGAGCTGCATTATTGGATTTAGGAGCTCAATCCATCAAAACGGCTTGCCCCACCTCGCCCTCCACTTTGAATACCTGTTCAGCCCGGTCGGTAAAGAGCACCCCATCGAGATGATCGATCTCGTGTTGGAATATGCGCGCCAGCCATCCGTCGGCTTTGATTCGCGTGGGGTGACCTTTGCGGTTCTGCCCTTTGATCGTTACGCTCTTAAATCGCTCCACCTCTCCCACGAACCCTGGAATTGAAAGACACCCTTCTGTTCCCATTAATGTTTCAGTGGACGCGCGCGCGATCTCAGGATTAACCACCGCGTAGAGTTTCTTTGGCGCTTGCTCGTCTTCCTCGTCGCCAAATTCGACCACGATGACACGCATGGACACGTCTACCTGCGGCGCCGCAAGACCAACCCCGGGCGCTTCACGCATGGTTTCCACCATGTCATCGATCAGTTTCTGCAAGTCCGATCCAAAGTCGGTCACTTTGTGCGCTTTACGCCGCAAAACTGGTTCCGGCACCGTTACGATTCTTCTTAACTCAGCCATAGCTCTCACACCGAATAACAATCAAGCTTCTTTCCCAACTTCTTCATGATAGATCTCAATCAATTTCAAAATTCTCTCACGCTCGCGCGCAATCTCTTCGCGCTGTTTTTGGACTTTCAACGCATTCATGCGGTTGAAAATATCCTGCTGAACCCGCGCGGGTTCATGAACGTAGTAAAACGTGAACTTCGTTTCGCCAACATTGATCATCACCGAACCTACATTAAGCAAATATCCAATAAAACCCGGACGAACGTTTCCCAAGCTGAGGATATTATCGAGCGGGGCAACTTTGCGCGTCTCTGTTCCTAACGGCTTCTTCTCAATATCAAAAATGCTGCGATCTGTAACCTGGTAGATATCGTTGAGCCAGTCCAAGTAGTGGTAACTTATCCAGCCAAAAACTACGGCTAAGATAATCAGAACAACCACGGATCCGAGCAGCAAAGAGCTAATGTCGAGCGAACGCTGAACTCCTATTATAACAAAGGATATAAAAAGAAAAGAAATCACCAAAAAGATGATGAGCGGCAGCCAGGCTCTCCGAAAGAAAAACAACCAGTGTTTGCGGTAGGTGATCGTATTCCCTGTTTCAAAGCGAGTTTGGAGGATTCGTTTGAAATATTTATCAAACCACGAGGGTTCTCTTGGCTCGTCAGATATCCTGACATCACCGGGCGATTTTGCGCCTGCGGGTTGTGGTGCTGGTTCCGCCTCGTCTTCTTCACTAACAATATGACGAATTGATTGGCGTAATAGGTCAAGGTCAGCCCGTTGACTGTCTTCCTGGGAGCGCAGTTGGTATTCCGAGATCAGGCTCGCCAGTTGATAAGGATTGCCCACATTCCCCAGGGTGATTCCCCCAGTGTAGGTGGTCACTCGTACATCCCCAAATCCAAACAGCCGACCAAAATATTCTGTGTGCACATTTACGGACAAGATCGTGCTCATTGGAACTTCCTGCCGGTTTTCATAGAACCAGATCACCTGTTCAAGCCAAACGACCCGTTGATTTGTCACAAAATAATAATCATTGCCCCAATCGATCCACCTCCAGACAGCCAGACCAATGCCGATCCCTAATAAAACTGCGGCGAGAATCAAGGCTGCCCAACTGGTCGTCGCCTGTGTGCGCGCGTACCATCCTATTAGAACAAAAAACAGCCCGAATAAATTGATAAAGAGCGGCAAAATCTGGGAAAGTAAGAGCACTGCAACATGTCTGCGGCGCACCTGGTACACAACTTCATCTTCGTTAAGCCAGTCGAACTGGTGAGATTCAAGGAAATCATGACTATCAACAAACAGGCGCAGGCTGTCCAAGATGCCTGGAAACTCTCTAACCACCAGGCGGAAAATCTCCGGTGGCATAAATAACAGGGTAACCGGAGTAAGCGCGGTGACAGTCGCCGGTTCGGTGCGGTTTTCAAGCAGCGAATCCTCCCCAAAGAAATCGCCCCGCACCAGGACATCGACCAGGACATCATCGTTTGTGAGTTCGCGGCGGGCAGAAACCTGCCCCTCGAAAATTAGGTAAAAGCCATTCGAGGTCTGCCCTTGTACCGTAAACACCCGATCGGGCTGATCGTGAATTACAGAAAATTGTTCCGCAATTACTGCAAGCTGAAATTCATCGAGTGAATTGAAGAGATTCAGACCATTTAGAAATTTGGAGATCTGAGAAAGATCCGGCAGGGTCTGCATCAGGGCTCACAAGACCGAGGAGTTCAAGGACAGTAAATACAGGCTGCCTGAAAGGCGATTAATTCAGGCTTATAGGGCGCCCGATGGGCGCCCTTGTAAAATCTCAAAATGTCATGCAGTCCGCAAACGGCGCGCCAGGAAGATCACCACGACTAAAAGAATGGCTACCCCGATCATTGCCGGGAGGCCAATTTCGTCCGCAAATCCCGTGCTTGGAATATTGGTCGCTTGCGGCGGTCTGGCGGTGAACGTGCTCGCCAGGCGGGTTGCATTGGCATCCAGGGTAGCAAAAAGGGAAATCGCAGTCGCCGTTTGAGCGTTCGGCGTGTCGGTCGGGATCACTACGGCGGTTGTAGGCACCGCCAGCACCGGAGTGGGGCTGGTTGTCGCCGTAAAGGTCGGAGGAATTTCGGTTGCAGTTGGTGTTTTTGTGAATGCCGCGATAATCGCCTGCAGTGCTTCCTCCGTTGAAGTGCTGGCTACCATCTCCGCGACAATCGTGTTTTGAGCCTCAACCGTTGCCTTCTGACTATCCCTGGCGTTGCGCGTCCCAGGAAGGATAAACAAGGCATAGACAGCAATACAAACCAGCGCCAGCAGCGCAATAGCACCGAGCACGCCGGCAATAATCAGAAAAGTTCGGTTGCTTGACTCTTCCGGTGGAAGGGGTCCCTCATCTAGATCATCACTCAAGTCCAAATCTTCAAACGACATCGGATTCTCCTCCTCTCACGGGTACCCTGATTTCAAAGGGGTTGGTTTCAGACTTGATCATGTTTGTTCTCATTACAATTTTTATGCCAGCTCTCAATGTATAAGCTCCAGATTCGCCAGCGGTAAATCGACCGTATTGCCGTCATCCAAGCGAATTTCTGCCGCATTGGCGCGCAAACCGCTTGGGAACATTGTCTTGCCTTTCATGCTGATAATCGTGCCGGTCTGCCCGCTGTGTGGGACGCGCAGAACACGCACAACTTTATCGATGCCAAAAGTATCGATCTCTACAGGTACGGTTGTCCTTCCCGGGGCGGGCAAGGGGATTACAATCTCCGGTCTGGCGCCGGTATAAGGATCCCAATCCTCTGCATTCAAGGTAACTTCGCGCCGGTTGTTGGTCACCAGCAGCTTATACGCTACTGAATTATACGGTTTCACCCCAAATCCTTCGATCAGGATGAGCGGATAGCGGACCTTCAGAGCGAGTGGAACCAGATCCATCGACAGGCTGCTTAGTATCATGCCTCGCAAAGGCAGCTCATCCGCCATTTGCAGCGCTTCAGCATCCTGGCACGAACCGGATAATATAACCGATCCCCGCATGCTCACGTCCAAATCGGAGGCGACGAGCGGATGATCCGGTCGCTTCGCCAGCACTGCCATCAGACCATAATCGACCAGCCCATTTCCCCAAACACCTTGGATCAAAGCGCCAGATGTCTCGACTACGGCGCCGAAATCCGGGATCAACTCAACAACATCCCCGGGGATGCCCGCTTTTAGTTGAAACGGTTTTGCAGTCCCCTCCAGGAGGACCTGACCATCGCCGGCTAAAATCACCCGGCACTCTTTCGGAGCGCGCACCACCCGATTAGAAATTCCATACGGACCGGCAATAACGTCTCCCCGCGCAAGCTGATCGCCAGCCTGGCATTGTAAATACCGCTCGGTCTTTTCTGGGGAAATGCCAAGCAGATGAGCAATATCCAACCATTGATATTCAGGATTGACGTTTGTCTCTGCCAGCACATCCAACGCGCTGACTTGTTGACCGGTGCGCGCCAGCACCTTGCCAGGGTGAGGGAGAACTCTTGCCCGGCGCACCAGGGTGATCGGTGAAAAATGCGTGACTGGCGCAAGCATACTAATGCCCTCCAAGGCTCCAGATCCACTTTTTATAGGCTTCCTGACGCTTATGGATTTCCTTCGGGAGTCTTAATGGCCGCCCGCGCGCGTCGATGATCACCCCTAACACGCCTCCTTTCACCGTCACGCTGCCTCCCCGGCCCGGCGCGCCCATTCCAATATCCGCCCTGTGGAAAGGTTGGATGGATAAACGCGCCTTCTGCCCGTAGGGTAACGATAGCATCTCCAGTGAGCCTTGTTTCACAATTGCCTGCGTCTCTTGACCGTTGTCATTCACCAGGTTCAATTTCAAGACCGGCTGTCCAGGTCTGGCATTTACAACAGGTGCAATGACCGTACCAAGGTTTAAGAAAGAGCTCGAATCCATCACCTGAACCGCCAATAATGGATTAAAAACCGCGGCTGCCCCAATTGACGGTGCGATGTGGTTTTGATCGAGAACCAGCGTGGTGATGCCAGCCGGCTGAAGTCCATCCAGCAATGTGAGCGCTGTATGCGCCGGACCCGGGGAACGGCTGAAAACGCTCCCAGTCGCCAAAATTGGCTCGAACGGCAGCAGCCCTGATGCTGACAGGGAAAGCAACTGCGCCGGGAAACCAGGACGAGCTTTCTTCAACGCTTCCTGCAGTGCAGTACGAACGACCGCCATCTCGATCGCGAATTCTTCCGGGGTTACGGGTATTGTCGCCGGGTGCTTTGACTTGATAAAGAGGTATTCCCGCAATTGGTCTTCCGTGATTTCGACTGTCAGCCAGTTGGAGATTTCGTCAAAGAGCCATCCGTCCGCCCATTTTCTCAATGGACTTCCTAATCCATACTGCGGATACACACCCAGCGCGAGTTCCCCGTCAATTGCTGCGGCAATTGCCGTTGCCGATGCGCCAACGTCTACCCCCAAAACGCCTTTTTTATCGCGCAGAAAAGAGCTTAAAAACCGCACCACCCGCCCAAACGCGGCTGCCGTTGGGAGAAAACCTTCATCGCCCGCCCAGATTTTCAGGTCATCCACCCCGGACATTTTTTCAACGCGCAATTGCCCCATGATCTTTGCCAGCGCGGCTTGAGCGCCTTCTAGTCGCTCCAGGTCGAGCGTCGGTCGAATATTCGCAGCGACGTGCACTGCGGCGATGCCCTCCAGGCTCGCACTGACCTGATCGGCGAGTTCGGAATTCCCCACGAAGAAAACATCGGGACGTTCCAGCTCGGGGATTAGGTAACAAGCCAAACCAACCGATTCCAGGAGCGCCATCAGCGATTTCGAAGCCCCCCCATCGGTGCCGCCGGCGACGACGATCAGGTCGGGACGAGACCGAACCAGCATATTCAAGCGCGCATCCGCTTTGCGATGATCGGTGAGGCTGAAGGTGTAGATCAGGTCGCTGTACGTGGTCTGAACCAATCGGCGTGCGCTTTCGCCAGACACATCTTCCAGTAATCCGACAACCGCCACTTTGAGCGGCGCGCCGGCAGAAATCGTAGCTGCAAACCGATCCACACCGGTACCGTCGCTGGCAGCGGGGATGATCAGTTGCTGGCGAGAATCGATCAGAACCCGCCCGGTCACGCGCTGCAAGTCATCTAAGGCTAATCTCACGCCCTCGCCGATGTTCTTGAAGGGCGCGATCGCAGTGGTATTTGCAGTCCCCATCGCGATAAATCGATAGCGGTCGTCAGCAACCTCGAAGAGAATCGCGCGCGTCGTGACGGACCCAACGTCAATTACGAGGATAGATTCCGCATCAATGATCGCTGTCATATCACCCTAAATGATCGCTGTCCAATCATCCTATCGGAACCAAAAACGATCGGATGAATTCAACCAGTAAATTAACCCGTTCGATCAACACGGTCAGCACCGCTGAATACACCCCGGCGAAAATCACCCCGAAAGTGACTGCAACGAAGAATCGACCGACCAGATAAACCGCTCTCCAGGCTGTCTGCAGGGAGGGGTTGTTCGAAAAGCGCGTCCCAAACTGAAAGGATACCAGGGTGACAGCCGTTCCGACCAAAATCAGCCCGCCATTAAATAACATCGAGCCAAAGTTCACCCCCGCCTTGCCAGCGGCGTTTGGATCAAACAAGTTCAACGAAGCCTGAATTTGGGGGAAGAGCGTACCTAACAAAGCGCCGCCCACAATTGTCGCCGCGCCAACGCCGACCAGAAAAGCCATAACCGGCGCGCCAATGACAGAGAGCCGTGGCGCCGCTTTTGCCAACAACAAGAGCGATAATATCAAAGGCACCACCACCAGCAATCGTTCTTCCAGCGTACCCAAGAGCAGAGGCCGCAACAATTGTGGCCAAATAACGCTATAGAAAACCGCCGCCGCGACAAAGCCAGCCGAAACTCCTACAAACAGATGGATCGCCAATCGAAAAAGCAGGTTATCTCCTAGGATGTAACTGAATACAAACAGGGTCAAGAAAAAAGCAAGAAAACCGCCTATCAGATCCAGCAAACTGACGTCCACCCTGGTTACCCTCTCCCCTCGGTTCGTTTGGCGGAACTCGTTCGATGCATAAAGCCCAGCGCAGCATTGATCGCCGAGCCAACAACAATCAGCAATACCACTGTACTGAGTGCGATCATGAACGTCGACCAAAACGATAAGGCAGCGCCTGGCTGGCCCAACAGGGTTTCGTATTGCGCCGAATCCCAAAGACCACCTAGTAATCCATTGACCTGACTGGGATAGGCAGTGTAATACGGCATTATCACCGGCTCATTTTGGGCGCTTGCCGCCACAATCACCGGCGTATCCCCTCGGTAGGATTGCGTTTGCTCAATCCACGTACGAACTGTATCCGGGTTCTCCGAGGCTATCAAAATGAGTGAAAAATCGCGGATTGAATGTATTCTCAACAGCGCGGGGTTATCCCAGGCGTTTGCGCCGTGCGTGTCGAAGGGAAGCGCGTCCCGTGTATCCTGGGCAAATGCCAAAACCCCAACGTGACCACCAGGGATAAATCCCAGATTTGTATAAGCAGCCGGATTCACCGCGCCCACTGGTTCAAGTGAAAGGATCAATTGCTCTGCCTGAACTGGTCCGGTAGGCAGCGTGGATACCAGTACGAGATGCCCCCCTTTGGCAAGAACATGCGCCAGCATTGATTTGAGGTTGAATGTAACCTCGCCCGAAAACCCGGGTGAATAATCAACCACAACCAAAACAGGCGCGCCAGGCTGCAGATTAGAGATCAATTGGTTAACCGCAAAGACTTGCGAATTCAACGCGGGCGCGTTGAAAACCAGCGGCGAGGAAATCAAAGAGATCAAGATGGCGGCGAACAGGATCACCCCAATTAAAATCCGCTGCAGGCTTTGAGTTTTGACGATCGGCGCTTGTGGAACTGGCTTTGAAACACCCTCTTGTTCAATCAATGCAGCCAGCATAGCCGCCTGTTCCGCGTGCATCTCAGAAACGCGCGGTTTGAGAGTATAGGCTGGCGGTTTGGCAGATTGAATGATTTCTGGCTCGGCGGGCAGCGCTCCAACCAAACCCGCCAGGGGACCGGCTTTTTCGGGTAACTCCTGACCCTGAGCATCCGCCTGACCTTCAAAATCCAACGCCTCCATCGGGCGCATGGCTTTCAACCAGCTTGGCAAATCGGCTGTTGAAATCGCTTCCTGCCCCAAATCCGATGTAAATGCAGGAAGCTGCTCCTCTGTTTCGGGTTTCACGATCTGGGAGAGCCAATCCGGATATTGATCCGCAGGTTGAACTTCCTGACCCTCGGGTTCTGGAGCGGGTTTTTCATCCGGTAAGGAAGTATCTGCCGGGGTTTCTAGCGAATGCGACTCGATCTTTTCCAGCCAGGACAAATCATTGTCAAAAAGCTCCACCTCTTCAGATTTGGAGAGGTCCGCTTCGGCGCCAAAATCCCAACTCCCCAAATCAAATGTGGGTTCATCTACGCCGGGGACTTCCTCGAAAGGTCTCTCTTCAGGCTCAGCCGTTAAGGGTGGTTCCCCGGCAGCCAGCGGTTCGATTGGCGCCTCGTCCAGGGGTTGTTCTCCGAATGGCTCTGGCTCATTGGCAGCCGTTTCTTCAGTTGCCCTATCGATCCAACTGGGAAACTGCGGCTCACTCTCAGGCTGCTTTGAAACAACCTCCTCGAATAAACCTTCTGACCTTGAAAGCCAATCGGGAATATTTTCTCCTTCTTTTTCAAACGAAAGCCAGGCGGGAATATCTTGTTCTTCAGAACGATGAGCAGGCTGATCATCCACTGTTGAAAACTCGAAGGCTTCCGGTTCAGCAGGGATGCTCTGCTGGGCGCTGGTTTCATCCCACTGGGGTAGTTCCGGTTCGCCTACGAACGATTCTGTAGACGTATCGTCGCTGATACGCCGCATCCAATCCGGATCTTCGTCCTGAATGCGCCCAAGATCTGGCTTGTTCGTTGAAATATCGGCGGTTGGTTCTGCAGAAGGGATGATATCTTTCAACCATTCAGGCAACTCACTATCACTGGAGTCTCCCCCAGTGAAAGCCTCCTGTTCGCCAACTGATTCGCCCAGAAAACGCTCATCCCCTGCATCTTCTCGCAGACCTTTCAACCAGTCGGGGATTGGTTCATCTTCTCCAGCGTTGGCGAATTGCGAGGAAACAATTCCGGCGCCTGTCATCATCCAATCCGGCAGATCGCCTGCCTCCGAACCTGACTCAGGCAAACCCTTCGCGCTCTCCCCTTCCTGCCAAACAGGTGTCAGCCGCGCGCCGCAATACTGGCAAACCTGGGCATCCTCGGGATTTTCTTTCCCACACAGCGAACAGCGTATCTCGCTCACTTCTATCCCTCGTATGGTCGGTCAGCTCCCAGCAAGACGCGCAGACCTGTCGCGATTGCGCCAAGCGATACCCCGATGAGGATGGCGCGGGTTCCTCCCAACGACCAGGTTTGGGTGACCCAATCGCGCAGAAAGCCCAGCTCGGGGAGGTCGAACCAGACAGTCATCGCGGTGGCTGCTAAAACAAAGAAAGCCGTCGCTACAAAGATGATGTAGAACAAAGATAATTTTCTATAAAACAGACGAACCAGCGCATACAACAACGCAATAGCCAAAATCCCGACCAGGCTCGCTTCAACCGGTAAGAGAAGATAATTGAAAATCCATAAAGAGGCTTGAGAAGTCAAGCCAAAAAAGACAACGACGACAAACGTCACAACCAGAGAAAACATCAATATTCCGCTAAAAAAGGCTTGTTCTCCCCCGGCTTTTAGCTTGTTTATGTGAACATTGAACAGATTAAGCACGCCGACGACCAGCGCGATGGCTGACAATATCAAAGCCCAGCTCAAGAAAACCGAACGCAATCCGCTAAGTAAAGGGATGCGTATAAAATACCCCAACAAGACAATAGCACCTGAGACGATCGCAATTGCGCTCAGGGCGGGGGTTCGTAAGCGAAGCTTCACAAAACACCTGCCAGTTTTAGTCCCGCGCCGATCAGGATAACCACAAAGATTATCCAACGCAGCACATCCTGCGCAAATAGACTTGCGACGTGCGTTTTTCCCGTTTGGAGATAAGCCCCGGCTGCGAATAACTCCTCACCCACCAGCATCTCTTGCGCGCTGGCAAAAAGAATCGCCTGGGCATTCAAATTTTCGCTGCCGCCAATCGTCAAACTTTCGGTACGATCGGCAGCTTCGCTTATCAAAGCCACTTCGCTGTCAAATGAGCCCAACATCAAATTCACCGAAACATGCTCATCGTGGACGGTCGGCATGACCCCAGCCGCATACGAATATGGGGTAAGCCCGCTGAGCTGACCGGAGGTCGGCTCAAACTGGTATTCGGCGTTTGCCTCTCGGAAGCCCGAACGCAGGGAATCCTGCGATAAAATCGCGAGAACCGCTTCGCCGCTCGTCGCGGTGGGAGGCCGATCGCTGATCGCCGCGGAACGGGATATTCGTTGCAAAACGCTCAATCCGATTAACCCCGAGGCGCCGCGCAGCCCCTGGATGCCCCCGTTTCCCAACGCGACGTGGAGCCGCATTCCAGATTCGACCGCCAGACCGATGGAACGGCGAAAGCGCGCGAAGGCTGGAATTTCGCGTAAATGACGCTGCAATGGGTCTTTGCGCAGAAGCAGAAAGGCTGCCATCAATCCGATGAACAAGATGATGAAAGCCAACCCAATCAGGTTTGGCTCAACCGCCCCACCGGTCACAACTTGGTCGCCTCCTGCAACAAATCGATGAACTCGCGTTTACTCGAGGAATTTTCGAGCAGCCTGGCAAGAGAAGCCGATTTATCTTTTGGTACGATTCCACTCAACCACGGTTGACCCAGATAGATTAGCTGTGCGCCTAAGATTGTCAAAGGACCCGAGATTTCTAAGAAGGTGACAGCCCAATCGCTCACCCCCCATCGATGCAAGTTCCTTGCCCAAACCTGCCAGATGTGCTGGTCTTGCTCCATGTTTAAAGTATAGCACAATTCCAATAAAGTTGGAATCCTTGAAATTAATACAACAAAACTTTATGGAGGTAATTCCAAGCATCGAAAATTGAAATCCGGTGTTTGAACAGGTGATTATTCATCAAATAAAAACAACCAAAATTATCTAAAATATGACAGTTCGCAGGTGTTTTTCGTGCAATTAATTACTGTCTAAATTACCAAATCCAGACTAAACTAGACTATCGGAAAATTTATCCGCCGGGGCGATTGTCTACTTAAATAAATATACAAATCGACAAATAATGAAGAGAATGGAAAAATCCCACATTGGAGTATGAGAGAAAATGAAAAGACCCCTAGTCACAATTGATGCCAACGAAGCAACTGCTTTGGTTGCCCACAAACTCAGTGAAGTGATCGCAATCTATCCGATTACCCCCTCTTCCTCAATGGGCGAGTTTGCAGATGAGTGGTCGGCGCAAAAGAAGGCAAATCTCTGGGGTACGGTACCGCTGGTTGTCGAAATGCAATCCGAAGGCGGGGCCGCGGGCGCGGTTCACGGCGCACTCCAGACAGGTTCGTTGACAACCACTTTTACAGCCTCTCAGGGTTTGCTGCTCATGATCCCGAATATGTTCAAAATTGCGGGTGAGCTGACCCCAACCGTTTTCCATGTTTCGGCGCGCACAGTAGCTACCCATGCCCTCTCCATCTTCGGCGATCACTCCGATGTTATGGCGACGCGCTCGACCGGTTTCGCATTGCTTGCCTCCAATTCAGTGCAAGAAGCGCAAGACATGGCTCTGATCGCACATGCTGCCACACTCGCGTCGCGCGTTCCGTTCCTGCACTTTTTTGACGGTTTCCGGACCTCGTCCGAGGTCAATAAAATCGAACAATTAACTGAAGATGACCTGCGGAATATGATTGATCACGAGTTGATTCAGGCTCATCGCCTGCGCGGTCTCTCGCCGGATCGTCCGGTTCTGCGCGGCACCGCCCAAAATCCAGATGTATTTTTCCAGGGGCGCGAAACCGTTAACCCGTATTACAACCAATGTCCCGAGATCGTTCAAAAAACGATGGATAAATTCGCCAAGTTGATCGGTCGGGAATATCATTTGTTCGATTACGTCGGCGCGCCCGATGCAGACAGAGTGCTGGTCATCATGGGGTCAGGGGCTGAAACCGCCAGCGAAACCGCCAACTACTTGAACCAACACGGCGAGAAGGTGGGCGTGCTTAAAGTGCGCCTGTACCGGCCTTTCTCGGTCAAACATTTTGTTGAGGCGCTGCCCGCGACGGTCAAGAAAGTCGCTGTGCTCGATCGAACCAAAGAACCGGGCGCAGCCGGCGAGCCGCTCTACCAAGATGTTGTAACCGCGTTTGCAGAAGTGGGCGACCTTCACCCTCTTGTTGTCGGCGGGCGGTACGGCTTGTCTTCGAAAGAATTCACCCCGGCGATGGTCAAGGCAGTGTTCGATGAGCTAAAGCTGGGTGCCCCAAAGAACCACTTTACGGTAGGCATTCACGATGATGTCACTCACACCAGCTTGGATTTCGATCCCGAATTTGACATTGAATCCCCCCAGACGGTCCGGTGTGTATTTTGGGGACTGGGCGCCGATGGTACGGTTGGCGCCAATAAAAACTCAATCAAAATCATCGGTGAAGAAACCGACAACTGGGCTCAAGGTTATTTTGTGTACGACTCAAAGAAATCTGGCTCAGTGACCACCTCGTTCCTGAGATTTGGGCCGCAACCCATCCGAGCGCCTTACCTGATCAACAAAGCCCAGTTTGTTGCCTGCCATCAGTTCACCTTCCTTGAGAAATACGATGTTCTAAAATACGCCATGCCAGGCGGGGTTTTCCTCTTGAACAGCATCTACAAACCCGAAGAGGTTTGGGATCATCTGCCGCGCGACGCCCAGGAAAGCATCATCAAAAAGAAGCTGCGCTTCTATGTGATCGACGCATACGATGTTGCAAATAAGACGGATATGGGTGGTCGCATTAACACCATTATGCAGACATGCTTCTTCGCCATAAGCGGCGTTTTACCGCGCGAGCAGGCGATTGAAGAGATCAAGCGGGCAATTAAGAAAACCTACGGAAAACGCGGCGACGTCGTCGTTCAGAGAAATTACGAGGCGGTGGACCAGACGCTCGAAAACCTGTACGAAGTCACCGTGCCGGACACGGTCACCAGCACCCTCACCCGCCGGCCTCCCGTTCCAGCGCAGGCGCCGGAATTTGTGCGCGACGTGCTTGGAAAAATCATTGCCGGAAATGGAGATTCACTGCCCGTGAGCGCTTTTCCGGTCGATGGCACATACCCTGTCGGGACAACCCAGTGGGAAAAGCGAAATATCACCTTGGAAATCCCGGTTTGGGAACCCGACCTGTGCATCCAATGCGGCAAATGCGTGGTGGTTTGTCCACATGCAGTGATTCGCTCAAAAGTGTACGATCCCGCGTATCTCGAAAACGCGCCCGAAAACTGGCTTGCCTCGGATGCGCGTTGGAAAGAATTGCCCAATGAGAAGTACAGCCTGGTCGTCTCTCCCGAAGATTGTACTGGCTGCGGTTTGTGTGTCGAGGTCTGCCCCGCCAAAGATAAGACGCAGGTAGGCCGCAAAGCGATCAACATGGCTTACCAGCCTCCGATCCGCGAGGGCGAAGGGGTGAAATGGGACTACTTCCTCAGCCTGCCCGAAGTGGACCGCACCCAGATCAGCATGCGTACCATCAAGAACTCACAACTCTTACAGCCACTATTTGAGTTCTCGGGCGCATGCGCCGGATGCGGTGAGACACCATACATCAAGCTTCTAACCCAGCTATTTGGCGATCGGATTGTGGTCGCAAATGCCACGGGTTGTTCTTCGATCTATGGCGCCAACCTGCCAACTACCCCATGGACGAAGAACGAAGAAGGCCGTGGCCCAGCCTGGTCTAACTCGTTGTTTGAAGATAATGCCGAATTCGGATTAGGTTTCCGGTTGACAATCGATAAACAAGGCGAATACAGCCGGGAACTGCTAAGCCATCTGGCGGGTCAGCTTGGAGGGGACTTCGTTGAAGAGCTGCTGAGCGCAGATCAAAAGAGCGAGCTTGGAATCCGTCAGCAGCGCGAACGCGTCGAGTTGCTCAAGCAAAAGCTGCAAGGTATGGATGATCCTAAAGCGCGTGATCTGCTCAGTTTGGCGGACGTGTTGGTGCGCAAGAGCGTCTGGATCGTTGGCGGGGATGGTTGGGCTTATGACATCGGCTTTGGCGGTCTCGATCATGTTCTGGCTTCCGGACGGAATGTGAACATCCTGGTATTGGACACAGAGGTTTACTCCAACACCGGTGGACAGGCTTCGAAATCAACACCAAGGGCTGCAGTCGCAAAATTCGCCGCCCAGGGTAAGGGTACTCCGAAGAAAGATCTCGGGATGATCGCAATGGCTTACGGTTATGTCTATGTGGCTCGAATCGCCATGGGCGCCAACGACCAGCAAACCCTGAACGCATTCCTTGAAGCTGACGCTTACGATGGACCTTCGTTGATCATCGCCTACAGTCATTGCATCCAGCAAGGCTACGATCTCATCAATGGCTTGAAACAGCAGAAATTGGCTGCGGAATCGGGTGTGTGGCCGCTCTATCGTTTCAATCCGGGTCTGATCGAACAAGGCAAAAGTCCGCTTACCATCGATTCCAAAGCGCCTACGATCCCGGTGAGCGAATATGCGTATAACGAATCACGCTACCGCATGCTGCTTCACACCGATGAGCGCCGGGCTGAAGAGCTCATGAAGAAAGCCGAATACGACGCAAAACAGCGCTGGGAGCTTTACCGCCAGATGGCGCTGCTTCAATACCAGGAACCCCAAAATGGGGATGACGCTGAGGAAAAAGCCGATTAAAGCTAGGATGGTGATGGAAACCAATCCGCACCACGAACCTTGGATCGGCATCGACTACCAATAATAATCGAATGGAAAAATAGGGAGAGCAAGAAAATGGTTGATCTTAATACCACCTATCTTGGTTTAGAACTGAAAAACCCGATCGTCGCCTCATCCTCCCCACTCACTCAAAAACCCGAGACCGCGGTTCAGTTGGAAGAAGCTGGCGTCTCTGCGCTGGTGATGCACTCGCTCTTTGAAGAGCAAATCATTCGGGAAAGTCTGAAGCTAAACGAGGATCTTCTGCGCGGGAGCGAATCCTTTTATGAAGCGTCCAATTTCCTTCCAAACTACGGTCAATTTAAAATCGGACCAGAATCCTATCTTGACACGCTTAAAAGCGTCAAAGATGCGGTTACGATCCCGGTGTTGGGCAGCCTGAATGGGGTTTCGACCGGCGGTTGGGTTGATTATGCGCGGCGAATCGAAGACACCGGCGCAGATGGGTTGGAGTTGAACATCTACTATCTTTCGACCGACATCAACATGCCCAGCAATCAGCTCGAAGACCGGTACATCGATCTGGTCCTCGATATTCGCCGACAGGTACAAATCCCGCTGGCAATCAAACTCAGCCCATTCTTCACGGCGCTGCCCAACTTTGTGGAGAAGCTATCGCAGGTCGGCGTCAATGGGCTGGTTCTGTTCAACCGGTTTTACCAACCTGACTTCGATCTGGAAAACCTGGAAGTCGTCCCCAACCTGGTGTTGAGTAATTCCAACGAGATCCGTATGCCGCTGCGCTGGATTGCGATGTTGCACGGTCGGGTCTCAATCGACCTGGCAATGTCGGGGGGCGTGCACACCGGCTTGGATGTCTTGAAGGCAATGATGGCGGGAGCTAAGGTGACCACAATTGCCTCGGCGTTCCTCCAGAATGGAGTTCAATGGGCGAGTAAAATCCAGGCGGAAATGGTGGCTTGGATGGAAGATCATGAGTATGAATCCATAAAGCAAATGCAAGGGAGCATGAGTCAAAAATCGGTGGAACAACCCGATGCTTTTGAACGCGTCAATTACATGAAAGCGTTAAGCTCCTATTAGCAAACCTCGGAAAGAGAAAAAGGGCTATCCGAATTCTATGCTCGGATAGCCCTTTTGATTTGCACCAAAGCGCCTTTCACCGCTGAATTATGTTTCTGATCGTAGATCGCGCCGGAAATAAAGACCTGCTGGTCGTACGTGCCCAGCAGGTCGTTCATTTTCATGTAAAAGTGAAATGGCAAATAGGTGCACAGCCGGATTTCCCATACCTGCGGAAACACCGACCCATTTCACCAAAGACGAGATAGATCAGGATTCGAGTTCGGGTTCGGCCGCGAATTTCTTGTGGCGATAGACGATCCGGCCGCGGGTCAGGTCGTAGGGAGATATTTCCACGCGCACACGATCGCCGAGCAAAATGCGAATGTAATACTTGCGCATCTTACCCGAGAGATATGCCAGAACTTCGTGCCCATTATCCAGGCGCACCTTGAATTGCGTACCCGGCAGTGCCTCGATCACCAAACCTTCGACCTGAATCTTATCCTCATCTTTTGCCATACTCACCTCCAGAATCTAACATAGATTACTTCATTGCTATACTGTTGACAATGATTTCATTCGCCATCTGTGATCTGGCGGCGTTTATGACGACGAATCGCCTTTTTCTTGTTGATCCGACGAAGTTCGCTCTTGGAAACAAACCAGCGTTTACGCCGCACGGTGCTCAGAATGCCGCTTTTGGCAACTTTCTTCCGAAAGCGCTTAAGCAGTTGATCCTGAGACTCATTCGGTCGCAGTGATACTCTCGTCAAGTCATTCACCTCCTTTCGCCGCTAGATTCAGGCAAAAAAAGCCCGGCTGATTATCGCGGAACAGCCGAGCAAAATCTTCGTAAAATCGAAAAAGGCAAAATTAAAAGAGCTTTGCACTCCTCCTGGTTTCGAAGTTGCTGGCAGGCAAAAAATGTATGTTTAATACCTTTACTGCCCGCGATCAACCCCAATTATATCGAATTAAGTTTTAGATGTCAATCGATTAAGAATCGGTTAACATTCGGATTAAATAAGAAAAGTCTCTTGGCAATGACCTACTCTCCCGGGGGGTCGCCCCCCAAGTACCATCGGCGCTGACGGCCTTAACGACCGGGTTCGGGATGTGTCCGGGTATACTTCCGTCGCTCCAATCACCAAGAGACTTGTCTCTCTGGTTTGTTTACCTTCCGAATAGGGTTTCCTTGCGCGTTTACGAAAAGTTTCGAGTTCTCCGCACCACAGCGAAGCCCTCGGCCATTAGTACGGCTTAGCTCAATACATTGCTGCACTTACACTTGCCGCCTATCTAGCAGGTCGTCTTCCTGCGGCCTTACTCCCTTACGGGATGAGGGACCTCATCTTGAGGCAAGTTTCCCACTTAGATGCTTTCAGCGGTTATCTCTGCCAGACTTAGCTACCCAGCGATGCCGTTGGCACGACAACTGGCACACCAGCGGTCTGTCCACCCCGGTCCTCTCGTACTAGGGGCAGCTCCTCTCAAATCCCTTACGCCCACAGCGGATAGAGACCGACCTGTCTCACGACGGTCTGAACCCAGCTCGCGTACCGCTTTAACGGGCGAACAGCCCGACCCTTGGGACCTTA
>MWTA01000077.1 GCA_002050125.1 Anaerolineae bacterium UTCFX2
GAGGTGCGCCACATCTTCGACACGATGCAGGCAGCGCGCATCCTGGGGCGAAACGAACTGGGGTTGGGGTCGCTGCTGGAAACCGAGTTTGGCGTGAAGCTGGAGAAGCGCTACCAGCGCGCCAACTGGGGGCAGCGCCCGCTGCCGGCGCACCTGTTGGATTACGCCCGCCTCGACACGCGTTACCTGATCCAGCTGCGCGACCGGCTGGCGCAAGAATTGAAAGAGCGCAGCCTGCAGGCTCTCGCAGACGAGGATTTTCGGCGCATGGCGCTTACCAGCCTGGACGGACACGCAGGCGGGAACAATGGGGAGCGCCCGGTCGATTGCTGGCGGATCAGCGGAGCGCACGATTTGAGCGCGCGCCAGGCGGCAGTGCTGCAGGAGCTGTGCGACCTGCGGGACGAAATCGCCCGAGCCAGCGACCGCCCGCTTTTCAAAGTGATGGGCGACCAGTCTCTGCTGGCGATCGCCGCAAAGCAGCCCGCCAGCGCCGAAGAAATGGGTAAACTGCCGGGCATGAGTTCTAACCAGGTCCGGCGCTATGGAGAGCAGATACTGAAAGCCGTGAAACGCGGCCAGAACCGCGAACCGCTTTACCCGCCGCGCGCCTGCCGCCCCGACCCGCGCTTCGCCGAACGGCTCGATGCGCTGCGCAACTGGCGCAAGCAGGCTGCCCAGCAGATGGGGGTCGCCTCGGACGTGGTGCTGCCGCGCGATCTGATGCAGGAGTTGGCGAGCGCGAACCCGCGCACCCCGCAGGAACTGCGCCGGGTGCTGCACTCCGCGCCCTGGCGCATGGAGCATTTTGGGGGAGAGATCCTGCGCACGCTGTTGAGGCATTAAGTTCCATCACTCACCGGCGCAACGCGCTCGAGCGGCGGGTTGCGCTTATCCAATTCAAAAAAGGGGTTTTTCATCGATGAAGATTAGCTTTAACGGCGCAGCTCACACGGTGACTGGGTCGCAGCACCTGATCGAAGTCAACGGACAGCAAATTCTGCTCGAGTGTGGGTTGTACCAGGGCAAGCGGGCAGAGGCTTACGCGCGCAACCAGAGCTTCCGCTACAAACCGAGTCAACTGAAAGCCGTGATCCTCACGCACGCGCACATCGACCACAGCGGCAACTTGCCCAACCTGGTCAAGCAGGGGTACCGCGGACCGATCTATACCACGCCCGCCACGGCTCACCTGGCAAACATCATGCTGCTGGATTCGGGTCACATCCACCAGTTGGATGCCGATTATGTCAACCACAAGAACCTCAAGCTGCCGCCGGTGACGCCGCTTTACACGATGGAGGATGCGGCTCACGTGGCGCAGTATTTTGCGCCAACCGAATACGACCAGCTGGTCGAAGTTGCCCCAGGGGTCCGCCTCACGTTTATAGAGGCGGGGCATATCCTCGGCTCGGCTGCGGCGGCGCTGGACATCGAGGAGCATAAGTGGAGTAAACGGCGCCAACTGCGGCTGTGGTTTTCGGGCGATATCGGGCGCAGAGGGCTGCCGTTGCTGCGCGATCCAGTCCTGCCAGACCGGGCGGATTATCTGATCATGGAATGCACCTACGGGGACAAGCCACATGAGGACCCGCACCAAGCTCACGAAGAGTTGCGCCAGGTGGTGCTGCGCACGGTGCAGCGAGGCGGCAAGGTGATCATCCCGGCTTTTGCCGTGGGACGCACGCAAGACCTGGTGTATAACCTGAACCTGATGGTAGAGCAGGGCGAGATCCCACCGATCCCGGTGTTCGTGGACAGCCCGCTGGCGGTGAACGCTTCGGACATCTACCGGGCGCACCCGGAGGTGTTCGACGCGGAGACGCGCGCGTTTGTGGCGCAGGAGCAGCATCGCACCGCGCTGGGGTTCCGCGGCTTGACGTACACGCGCTCGGTGGAGGAATCGAAGGCGCTAAACGCGCGCAAAGACCCGATGGTGATCATCTCAGCTTCGGGGATGGCGGAGAACGGGCGCATCCTGCACCACCTGAAGAATAACATCGAGGATCCGAGGAACAGCGTAGTGATCGTCTCGTGGCAGGCACCCGACACGCTCGGGCGCCTGCTGGCAGACCGAGTCAATAAGGTGAACATCTTCGGCGAGCCATACCAAGTGCGGGCGGAGGTGGCGACGATCGGCGGTTTTTCGGCGCACGCCGGGCAAACGCTGCTGATGGAATATGCACTGGCAGTGCGCGCGACGGTGAAGAGGATCTTTCTGGTGCATGGGGAGGAGAAAGCTGCCACGGCGCTAACTCAGAAGCTGGCTGAGCAGGGTCAGGCGAACGTGGACTACCCCAAGTTGTATTCGACAGTGGAAATTTAAGCGGGCATCCGCTATAATACGAGGCGCTGCCTTGCGCAGCGCATACAACTGGAGAGGTGCCAGAGCGGCCGAATGGGGCGGTCTCGAAAACCGTTGTGGGCTCCGCCCACCGTGGGTTCGAATCCCACCCTCTCCGCTGAGCGTATAACTTTTAGAGCATCTTCGCCGGCAGCTCGTGAATAGTACCGATTCGCTCGTGCATGAACTGCCAGTAAGTCATCCCGTTCGCGCCTTCTTGCTGCATAGGCTGCGAGCCTTTGTAACCGGCGAAAGCAACAAAGACCAGCCCGCCAATCAAGATAACAACCAGGAGTGCACGGATGAGCAGGCCAAGAACAGAAAATAACGAACGGATCATGTATCACTCTTAATCGAAATTCAACACCTTATTTTTATCTTACTCATTTTCTGATTACCCAACGCACCAATGATGGCGTGGTGCAAACCTCCCTTAAGCCGTTACCCCGGTTTACACCAGGTGTGTTCGGGGTTCGTACCAGGGGGAATTCACCAGGAAGAGAGAGCTTCTACCATGCCTTAATGGGGATTATCAACGGGGACCGATGAAACACATTACGATACAAATCTTGGTAATTACTCCACATCAAGGATTCCGATCTAATGTATTAAAAAGGACCTGGATCACCCCGTAATAAGCTGCTTTCGGGCGATATTGCTCGTCCAATAGTAGTGCTGCCACTTCTGGGGTTCCCAGATCTACGAACATTGAGTAAGCATCTGACGTGCCGAAAGTAGCCCATTCTCCCTTCTTCTGGATGATCGCTCTCAATAAGGATTGGTAGAACCTGGTTTGAGCGATGTGGACATTTTCATCCACTGGATGGGATTCGCCTTCCTCCCTTTGCAACGCCCGCTCGGTCTCGCTGACACCAACGGTCACTTCGGTAAACCCGACCAACGGTACCCCAGTTGCTTGGACCTTATCCAAGAACATGCTAATCTCATCGGGCGTTGATTCGGTGAAAATGGAAACGTGCCCCTGGATGCCGGCTTTGGTGACCGGCACGCCTCTCTGAACCAGGTCTGCCAGTAAATCCAGATAGCGAGTCGTCAACTTAACCATCGTCTCGTCGTTTTTTCCAGGCCGACGGAAGCTTTCGTTGAGGATCAAGGTCGCTTCAGGTGCCACCTCGTGAGCCCAAGCAAACATCTTCTCGTGCAGTCCATTCGAAAGCAGCAATTGAATGTAAGGTTTGTAAATCTCGTCGCCCCAAAGAGAATACGCTGCAATTTCGTTAAAGACGGACCACTCTTCAAAAGAATACCGCCGCATGATGGTTTTGACGTACCATTCCATGAATTTTTCAAAGTCCGCGTAGGCAATATCTCCACGAGTGACTTCTTGAGCAATATCTGGAGGAGTGTCCATAGAATCAAAAAGATGCAGCACCATGACGTCAAAATCGTGTGCATCGGCAAAGGCAACCAGTCGGTCAATGCCCTCAAGATTTAGCCGGCTGATATCTGGTTCTTCCCCATTTTTGACTTGCTCAATCATTTCCCGGATGAGCCGGCTGCGTTCCTTACCAAACAGATCTCCCCATTCGAAATCACCCGCACAGACCAAGCCATTTGCGTTATCAAGGATCATCTGTGTGTAGCGCGGGTCATCCAATTTCCAAGATAATGTTTGAGTCCAAAATTTCAAGTTGATGGCATCCGCCACGAAAGCGGGTGTCGCCTTACGCCATTCGTACGCCCCATTCTCTGGGTTCTGTATGGCTGCAAAGAAGGGTATATCGCCTTCCAAAACCTCGCCAGTTTGAGCGGGATCGGGATCGAAGTGAAATGTAGCAAATACAATTGGGCTCCCATCTCCATCCACCAAAGCGCTTCCATCAGTCCGATAGTTAAGGAAAGCAATACCCTGAACCACCTGGTCTGCGGTGATATTCATACCAACCGTCTGCATCGCTCGGACAAATTGGGGAATGGGCGCATCGGGTGTTGTCAGGTCAAACAATTCAGGGTTACTGTAGCGTGGGTCAGGTACGCTCAGACTGCCAGCTAGAATTGTTGGCACCGTTGTAGGGGTATTTGCAGGTATGGTGGTTGGAGTACTGAACTGCGTTGGCGAGCTGGTCGGTATGATATTATCTGAGGTTGAAGTCATGACAGCCACAGAGGGGATTGTTTTTGGCGTTACTGCGCAGCTTGCCAAGATCAAACACATCAATATGATTGAGATCAGAGACTGTTTCATTGTGCGTGGTTTCCTGATTTGTGAAGAATCATTGCCCAAGAAGCGCCTGCAAGACTGCGAAATATGCTGGCTTTGGCTCGAGCTGGTCATTGAACAAAGTGCCGTCGGAGTCTGGTCCAGCAACTTGATTAAGCCAGGAGAAATTATCTCCGATCGTAAAGAATGTGATGGATACCACGTTTTGAGAGTCCAGTGCGGCTCTAATTGCGTCCTTGTAAATCTGCGCCTGGATCAACATTCGCTTTGTGTGCGAATCTGCGCCTGCGGGCAGGCTTGCCGGATCGATTCCCACCAACTTAAGCTCCGCCTCCGATCCGGTAATATTTTGCATGTTCACGTCCATCTCAGTAATGTAAACCGGTACGCCGATCTGCCTGTAGGCGTTGAAGGTATTGAGCAGCTCATCGTAGGTTGGGATATGATCTTTAAAGCGTAAGAGGTGCATCTGGATGCCCATCGCATCCATAAAGCCTCCGTCGTGTAGCGTTTTAGCTAGATCTAAATTATGCTGGTAACTGCCCAAGTCCGGCGTTTCGTTTCCGCAATCGTTGTAAAGCAACGTTGCCTTTGGGTCCACCTGCCGGGCTACCTCAAACACTAATTTGGTGTAGTCTCCTAAGCTCTTCTGGAGAGGGTCGGGCTCCCACCCCCACTCGATCGGGTGGTATTCATTCAGGACAATCCAGATCGGGACCTTGTCGCCGTATCGCTGCATCATGGAGGTAATCCTGTTTCTAACGAATTCTCGCACCTGATCGGGGGAGAACAAGTCCTCATTGATGCCGTTTGTCAGCCATTCGGGGAACTGTTCATTGGCGATGAGCTGCCCTGCCATGACCGTTTGCCCGTGATCAAAGCCATACTGTATCTCGCGGTCGGGATAGGCATACCCGGCGTCGTTTTGGAATACCATATGACCTTGAGTCGGCTCAGTCAGCGCCCACGTCATGTCGTAGCTGACGAACTGCATGTTGAACTTTGCCGCCTTCTCCCGCACGCCGGGGAACAATGCATTGCCATAGTTAATACCTACGTTCATTCCCCATCTTAATGCGCCAATGTTGCCCGGGGTCGCTTCCTGCCAGGTCCATTGGTCTTGGGCGTTTTGGCCCGATATAAGAAGGGGGGTACCGGTGTTATTATCCATTACCACCGCGAAAGAACCATTAGCTCCCTGGATTATGCGAGATTCAACCGATACACTTTCCGCATCCAGCCCCAAGGCTTTGAGATATGGCGCTTCAATGGATTGTATAAGCGCTTGCTCAGGTTGGGTTGTTCGCACCCACTCTTCAAGATTCAGCGATACAGGAGTTGGAACCGCTGGGGGTTCGATACGAATGGTTGGATCAAAAATAATGATCGTTGTCGTAAGCGCATTGACAGGCTGTAGTTTGCTCTCTCCGGTTGCTGGGTCAGTGGATGCGGATAGGATTTCACCATCCACGACCATTTTCATTGGTAAGCCTTCCTCAACGCTCACCCACAATTCGGTCTGGCTGTGCAATTCGGTATCGCCTGACCGGGTTCTGCTGGCATAGCTGTAGATGAGAACATCTGCGCCTTCAAACTGATCCTGGCGTATAAACTCCCCGAGGCTGATAGTCTCCCCAATTGCCTGAGCGTCTGCTAGCCCGTCTCCTAAAAACGCAGAAGCGGGTATCTGAGTCTCTTCCCATTCCCCTGATGAGTTTGCGTACACTTTTTCCCCAATCACAATATATTCCACATTTTCGTCAGGGCTGATGATATGCTTTCGGTCGGGTGGGACAAACTCGATCACGTTCGTCTTGGTTTGGCCGTCACCTAATACAGTGACTGTTCCAGATTTGGTA
>MWTA01000044.1 GCA_002050125.1 Anaerolineae bacterium UTCFX2
CCGAAATGGGTGTTCTGGCGGGGAGCCTGAAACCCAATTCATTGGACCGGCGAATAATTGATCCGAACCCAACTCGGTCAGTGGTCCAACAACCAGGGCGTTGCGCTGGAGATCTTTCGAAATAACATACAGTGGTTTGGCGCTGGTTATACCCAGACCTTTGCGTTGACCTATCGTGTAGTAAGGTAATCCCTGGTGCTCGCCAAGCGGGTTTCCTGCGGAATCGAGTATTGGACCAGGATTATTTGCTCCCGGCGCGTTTCTTGACAGGAAGTCTCGATAATCGTTGCCCGCCAGGAAGCACAAATCCTGACTTTCTTTGCGATCCGCCACAGGCAAACCAAGTTGACGCGCCTTCTGGCGCACCTGGCTTTTGGTCAGCTCGCCCAATGGGAGTAAGGTCTGAGATAGTTCCTGCTGGCTAAACATATGCAGCACGTAAGACTGATCTTTTTGCTCATCGATCGCTTTGAGAAGTTGAACCGGGCCGTCTGCGTTTTGAACAACCCGGGCATAATGCCCGGTTGCGAGGTAATCCGCGCCAAGCGTCCGGGCGCGATCCAGCAGCAGCCCCCAGCGGATTTGCCGGTTGCATTCCAGACACGGATTTGGCGTAATCCCCGCGAGATAACCCTCAGTAAATGATTGCACGACGGCGAGCCGGTGCGCCTGTTTGGCGTCCACAACATAAAATGGAATTGAAAGAATCGCGGCTACCCGGCGGGCGAGAGCCATCGCCTCGGGCGTGCAGCAGCGATTGTCGATTTGGCGCCCCTGCTCGCTCCACAGGCGCAGCATCATTCCAATCACCTGGTAGCCCTGCTCAATCAGCAGGGCGGCGGCGACCGAGCTATCCACCCCCCCGCTCATGGCGACGACAACTTTAGCCGAGTTTTCGGACACGCTCCACCATTGCAGGCAAATCGTTCAGAAACGCCGCGATTTCGTCCGGTGTATTGCCCATCCCGAGCGTGATTCTCAGCGAGCCCAAAGCAAGCGAACGGGGCAAATTCAACGCCAATAACACATCCGAGGGTTCCGGGTCGCCGGTCTTACAGGCAGAACCAGAGGAACAGGCATAGCCTTCTACATCTAGCAGCATCAACAAGCTGTTGCCATCAACGCCATTAAAAACGAAGCTGACATGGTTGGGAAGACGTTTTTGAGGATGACCGGTGAGCTTTGAGCCGGGGATTTCTTCCAGCACATTCGCAATAATATGATCCCGCATTGGCTCGACATGCTTGATCCTGGTTTCACGCTCCGTTTGACTGAGGAACAGCGCTTCAGCTAACCCAACAATGTAAGGGATGTTATGCGTGCCTGCCCGGCGATTGGCTTCCTGACTCCCGCCGGTTAATATGGGCAGGAGAGGCGTACCGCGGCGCAGGTATAGGGCGCCGACCCCTTTAGGACCGTAGAATTTATGCGCGCCCAACGAGAGCGCATCTACGTTGAGGTCATCGACAGATACCGGCAAATATCCGGCGGCTTGAACGGAATCGGTGTGAAAAGGGATGCCTGCTTCGCGGCAGACCAGACCGATCTCGCGAATTGGGTTGACCGTGCCAATTTCGTTGTTGGCATGGATTACGGAAACGAGCGCGGTTGTACGGCGCAAACGACTTGCCACGTCCTCGGGGCTTACCCGACCGAACTCGTCAACGGGCAGATATTCGAGCTCGAATCCGAATTGGCTGGCGAGCTGCTGAGCAGTGCGCGTGACCGCGTGGTGCTCAACCGGGCTGACCAGCAAGTGATCCGACTGATTTTGCATTTTCCGCGCCAGCGCAATGCCTCTCAATGCCAAGTTATCGCTTTCGGAGCCGCAAGAGGTGAAAATCAACTCGCCTGGCTGGCATCCCAGGCAGTCGGCAACTTTCTGGCGCGCCTCTTCGAGCGCCGTTTCAGCTTGCTGTCCGTAAAAATGGATCGATGAGGGGTTGCCAAAACCCTGGGTAAAATAAGGAAGCATCTTTTCAAGCACTCGCTTATCGACCGGAGTGGTGGCTGCATAATCTAGATAAATATGCCGGTTGTCATTGGTCATTTTAGATCTCATCAGGTATCTGCGTAATTTGAGTCGAATAAAGATTATATCGAAGATTGGTGAAATATTGGCTGATTACTCTTAAAATTCTTGCTCCTCTACCAGGGACATCCTTACCTTGATATAATAAGCTTGTACCGTTTCTCACATATTCAGACGAGGTCTGTTCTGTTTTTGTATACCGACACCCATTGCCATTTATATTTTGAACGCTTTGATGCAGATCGTGAAGCTGTCCTACGGCGAGCGACTGAAGAAGGAGTAGACCGAATACTGATCCCTGGGATCGATCTGCAAACGAGCGGCATGGCGGTAGATTTAGCCCGGCGTTATGAGAATCTCTTTGCCGCGGTGGGTGTACATCCAAACGACGCGTTATCCTGGACGGATGAAAGCCTGGATGACCTCAGAATCCTAGCAAAGCAGCCGAAAGTCGTGGCGATCGGTGAAATTGGTCTGGATTATTATTGGGAAAGCGCTCCTAGAGATGTACAAAAGCATGTTTTTACCAAACAGCTTGAACTGGCAATGGAGTGTGAGCTTCCGGTTGTAATTCATGTGCGAGACCGCGACCTGGTTACTTCTCCAGCGCTTTGCGATACTGTGACGATCATCCGAGAATGGATTTCGGGTCTGGTAGAAAAAAATTCGCTGTTAGCCGCTCGACCAGGTGTGTTACACTCTTATAGCGGCGATCTCGAGACGGCACGAGAGGCTTATGATCTCAACTTTAAAATTGGTATTACTGGTCCGGTGACATTCAAGAATTCTGGCTGGCTTCGGGAAGTCGTAAAAAATATGCCAATTCAAGCGTTGCTGACTGAAACGGATGCCCCATTCTTGACGCCGCATCCGTTTCGTGGAAAGCGGAACGAGCCGGCTTTTGTGCGCTATGTTGTAGAAGAAATTACTCGGCTTCGCCAGGATGAAGCCGATTCGGTGTCTGTAGAAATTGCGCGAAATGCACAGAAGGTGTTTCATTGGTGAAAAGCGTTGTTAAATCGAGTGACTTTATGTCCCTCGTCCAAGAAGAAATGCAGAGCGTAGAGTTATTGATGCGCTCGCAGGCAGAGGACCGGCATCCGGACCTGGAATCGGTGTTAAATCACTTGCTTTCCTCGGGGGGCAAGCGGATTCGACCCATTGTGGCGTTGTTGTCAGGCAGGATGCTCAACGCCGACCCGGAGAGGTTGGTGAAGTTAGCTGCAGCAATAGAGATGCTGCACACCGCCACGCTGGTTCATGACGATTTGATCGATGGGGCTATTCTGCGGCGTGGAATTGCCACGATCAACTCTCAATGGTCGCCCGCGGCAACCGTCTTGACAGGCGACTTCGTCTTCGCCAGGGCGGCAAAACTGGCAGCCGAAACAGACTCGGTAACATTAATGAGGTTGTTCGCGGAGACATTAGCAATCATTGTCAACGGAGAACTTACGCAGCTTTTTTTGAGCCGCCGGGTTGCCAGTCGGGAGAATTACGACCAGCGCATCTATGCAAAAACAGCCTCATTGTTTGAGTTGGCAACCACTGCTGCGGCGCTTCTAAGCCCGGTGAGCGAAGAGGTTGTTGAGAAGATGCGTTGTTTTGGTTATGCGATCGGCATGGCATTTCAGATCGTAGATGACATTTTGGACTTTACAGGCGACCAGGCGAACGTGGGAAAACCGGTTGCCAGCGATCTGCGCCAGGGATTGATTACTTTACCAGCGTTGTTCTATCTGGAGGCAAATCCGGATAATCCAGATTTGAATCAATTGCTTTCGGAAAATTATTTGAGTGAAACCCAAATTTCCCGGTTGGTTGGCGCGATTAGGCAAAGCGGGGGGATTCAGCGGTCCTTAGAGGTGGCGCAAGCATACATTTCCCAAGGGCGCCAGTGCTTTGATTCGTTTCCAGACAATCCACACAGGCAGGCGCTGGATGACCTGGCGCGCTATATTGTTGAAAGAGATTTTTAAGCAGAAACAGAAAACCGTGATTGCCATTTAAAAAGATGCCAAAGTCGGCATCTTTTTAAATTATTGGCTGCGCCTAATTGGATGGTTGGCAGAAGCCGGACAAGTCAATCAGGTTCAACCGTCAATGATTGATACATCTTCTTTTGTGAGTTGGAGGTCGCCGGCAGACATGATCTGTTCTGCTTGTCGGGCGTTGCGCACGCCCACAATCGCGCCGGTTACTGCAGGGTGCTTCAATGTCCAGGCGATCGCCGCTTCACCGGCTGACCGACCATACTTTGCGCCAACCTCCTTGAGCCGTTCGACCAGATCGAGGTTCTTGGAGAGGTTGGGTTCAACGAAGTCAACATCCTGCTTGCGCCAGTCGCTGTCGGGCAGGTTCTGCACGCGCTCGCGAGTCATCGCTCCGCTGAGCAAGCCGCAATACATAGGGGAATAGACGATCACCCCAATTTTCTCTAGTTGGCAAAAAGGCAGAATCTTCGCCTCGATTTCGCGGCGGATCAATGAATAAGGCGGCTGGAGAGAGGTGATAGGGGCAATCGCCTGCGCCCTTTGCATCTGCCCGACATCGAAATTCGAAACCCCGAGCCAGCGGATCTTCCCTTCTTGCTGAAGGCGGGCGAGGGCGCCCCAGGCTTCATCGATATCCGTCATTTTGTCCGTCGGCCAGTGGATCTGCATCAGATCAATGGCTTCGACCTGGAGCCGGCGCAGGCTGTCTTCAGATTGTTGCCGGATCGATTGGGCGGTGAGGTTTGGGGAGATATTTCCCGCCTCATCCCAGATAAGTCCACACTTGGTGAAAACGTAGGGTTTGCTTCCCGACCATCCCTTCAATGCCTGGGCAACAATTTCTTCAGAATGCCCCTTTCCATATCCGGAGGCGGTGTCGATCCAATTGATCCCGAAATCCAGCGCTCGTTGGATGGCTTCGACCGAATCGCGGTCATCCTGAGGTCCCCAGGAATACTGGTAGCCCAAACCTCCGATTGCCCAGGTGCCAATTCCCAGGCGGGTAATGTTCATATTTGAACTGCCAAGCTGATTAGTTTGCATAGATCGCCCTCCAATTAATGAGTATTTGATCTTGTAATATTTGTTTGACAGATCATCCAACACGGAATCGGTTGTAGATCCGAGTATTCACATTTTTAAGTGCAGGATATATTTCACGAAATATCTCGAACAGTTCAGCGTACAACTGCACGTTTTTCGCGTCCGGTTCGTATTGCCGACCGGAGCGGTAGACCCGCTGGACAGCCTCCTGCAAATCCTGGTACACGCCGACGCCTGTCCCGGCTAACATTGCCGCTCCCAGAGCCGTAGCTTCCTCCAGTTCAGGCGCATCGACCACGCAGCCGGAAACGTCCGCTTTATTTTGCATCCAAAACTCATTCCGGACCGCCCCGCCGATGGCGGTGATCCTGTCAGCTTTGCGTCCTGAGCCAAGTTCCAGTGCGCGTAACATATCAACGAAGGCGTAATCCAGCCCCTCGATGACGGCGCGCAGCATATCTGCTCGGGTGGTTGTGTCGTTGAGACCCAAGAAAGCCCCTAACGAACGCGGATTCAGTTCAGGACATGCAGTGCCGTTAAAGTGGGGCAGGAAGAAAATGCCATTAGCGCCGGCGGGTGAGTTCTGCGCTTCCTGCATGAGGTTCGACCAGATATTGCCCTGTCCCGCCTCCGCTCGCTGCTGAGCTACGGTGCCGTATTGGTCTTTGTACCATTCCAACATATTGGCAGCCGTGCCGCCACCCCAGATGCAGTAGGTATCCGGGACGGCGTGGGCTTCCACTGTCAGCCCTAGGTTACGGATCTCCTCCGTCCAGTGGGGTGTAACCGTGGGGGTGATGACTAACTCCCAGGTGCCGGTAACGTCCAAAATGACCCCGGGCTGGATGGCGCCTGCAGCCAGGGCGCCGATCAGGTAATCATGCCCGCCCTGAAAAATTGGGATGCCAGGGAGAAGCCCGGTTTTTTCTGCGGCAAGAGGTGTCACTTCACCGATGAAACTCCCGCTCCATTGGGGAGTGGGGAAAAGGTCCTTCTCCAGCCCAGCGATTTTCAACAGTTCATCGGACCAGGTCAAAGAGCGCTGATCGAGCAGCAGAGTTGGGGAAGCATCCGTATAATCCGTGGAATATTTGCCGGTCAGCTTGTAATTGACGTAATCTTCGATGATTAACCATTTGCTCACCCGGCGGGCGATCTCCGGCTCATTTTCTTTCAACCACATGAAGCGGAAAACGGTGTTCCATACAAATGGCTGCCAGCCGGATACCTGAAAGGTCTTTTCCAGCCCAATGTGCTCCAGCCACCATTCGAATTGCGGAGTAGTGCGCGTGCATAACCAGTTGATAAACGGGTAGACTGGCTCGCCTTGGCTGTCCAACGGCACTGCGTCCGCGCCAAGCCCCGTCACCGCTGCGGCTTTGATCCGGTCACCCGGTGGGAGCTTTCCAACGGCTTGGCGAATGGCTGAAGAAATGCCATCCCAGATGTGGTCGGGCAGGAACACCTGCCAGTTGGAATGGTTGGGATCATTGGCGACGGATTCGGTGGGGTGACTCCCGGTTGAAACAACATTGCCCTCGAAATCGTACACCAGGGCTTTCATGCTGGTTGAACCGACATCGATGCCTAAGAGATATTCCATCGAGCGCCTCCGAAGATTATTATTTCACTCTCTATCGAGGTTGCGTTTGCAGCTATCACAAGGGGGCGGACGGCGGAGGTCCGCCATCCGCCCTTTTTCAGTAATTTCTACCAGGATCAGGTGATCCGTCCACTGCTCGCAAGAAAAACGAGCGATGGACGAAACTCAAAGGCTATTGCGTCTGACCAGCCATATACTCCTGCAGCGTCTTGCCAGGATAGTAATGCTCAAAGGCTGCTTCCACATTCTCTTTTGTGACAGACATGTTTTCATAGAAGAAAACGCCTGGGATCGGCGCGCCGTTGAGCAGGTTAACGATCGCAGTCATAGACCAGCGCGCGGGTGCGATGGAAGAGTAGGTAGCGGTGCCAACGATCTCGCCATTGTAGATGGCAGCTAGGATCGGCTTGTCGTTGTCAACGGAAGACAGCAGGAGGTCGTCCATTCCATTGGCTTTCTTGGCGTTCAGCATTCCGATCGTGGCTGAGGAGTACAGACCCCACGCGCCAATCATATCTGGGTGCGCCTTGATAGCTCCATCGAACGCATTGAAATGTTCTTCGGGCGAAATGCCGGTAAGCTCGATGATTTCAATGTCCGGATATTTTGCGAAGACATCCTTGAAGCCCTTGGCGCGGGTGGCGGCGTTGGGGTGTACGAAAGGCAGCGTCTGATAGACGACTGGACCCTTCATAGGTTTTCCGCTTGCCAACATGGCTTGTTCGAGCAGTTCGCCGGCGATTTGGCCTTGTTCGACCGTGTCCGAAATGACGACAGCATCAGTGTTCCCTGCAAGCGGCGCGTTGAGTGTAACCACCGGGATGTTAGCCTTCTCAAGCGCATCGAGAGAGGTCTTCACGCCGGTGAAGTCGCAGGGAGCGAGGATAACGCCGTCCACTCCTTGCAGGATCCATTGCTCAATTGCCTGATTTTGAGCATTCTGGTCGTAGTTCGCGTCATTGACCAGCAGTTCAACTCCGGCCTCCGCTGCGGCGGCTTTCATAGTTTCCAGAATCATGGCGCCCACTTCGTCCACTGTGTAGTACACCGAGAAGCCGATTGTGTATTTCTCGTTGGCTTTGGGCATTTCGGTGGTAAAAACATCCGGGACCTTTACCGCGCCGGGCGATCTAATCGTGACATTCGCCTCAACGTCAACATCCGCGTACCAACCGTTCAGGTCGAATACGTCATTCGGGTTGCCCACGACTGTGAAATCGGGCGCATTGGGGTTCCCCTCGAACGCCGCTGGGGTTTCCGGCGCAGCGGGTTCTTCAAGCTCCGGCTCTTCCAGGAATTCTTTTGCATTTGCATTGGTGATCAGCACGGTTGGGACTTCGGTGAGCGGCGGAATATCGGTCCGTTTAGGGTCAACACAATATTTCAGCCAGGCGTCCACGGCTGCCTTTCCGAATTCGTAAGGCTGCTGCTGGACGGTTGCGCCTTTCACAGCTCCGCTTGCCAGAAGCTCGATTTCCTCTTGGATACCATCGAAGGCGCCGACATAAACATCCTCTCTGCCCAGGTTAGGCAGAACCGTTGCAGCCGCAGGAATTCCATAACCCGCATAGTTGAAAACAGCCACTGCGTCGGGCGCGGCGGTTAGCAGGTTTTCGATCATCGCTGCATTTGCGGGGATGGTCACTTCTTCTCTCATTGCATGGCCGGCTATATTCACATCCGGGTATTTGGCGATGACATCTTTGAAAGCGTTCATTCGCTCTATTACAACCGAGACCTGGGGGCCGTCCGATAAAACGACATCGCCTTTGTGACCGATCTGTTCGAGGATGTATTCGGCTACTTCAGATGCGCCTTTGTAGTCATTAGACCGAATGAAAGTGACAATGTCAGCTTCTTCGGCTGGATCGGGTCCAAGCGCCACCACGATAACAGGAACCCCTGCTTCGTTGGCTTTACGGACCGCCTCCATGCTGCCAACCGGATCGGTCATGCTGATCAACAGCACATCAATATCCTGGGCAAGGAAGTTTTCAACCGCAGCCAGCTCTTTTTTCAAATCGCCAGCGGAGTTGATGATCAACAGTTCGCCGCCTGATGCATCCACGCCTTCCTTAAGACCGGCGGATATCGCATCATAGAACTGATTCGTCTGAAATTCCACGTAACCTGCTTTGTAGGGCGGGCAGGCTGCCAGGGCTGGAGCTTCCGTCGCGGCGGGCGCTTCGGGCGCGGCAGGCGCTTCGGTAGCTGCGGCTGGCGGAGCAGTTGGGGGTTGTGCAACCGGGGTTGCTGGGGCGCAAGCCGGGAGGATTAGCGCCAGAACCAGCAAGAGCGATGCAAACCGAAACAGTGATTTCATTTTCTTACCTCCACATAACTTCTTAGGTTTGGTTTCCAATAGCCAAAGTTCCTTGATTTATTAACGAAAAGGTTAGGGCATACTCCTCCTTTCTCTGTTTCTTCCATCGGTGTTTAACACTTCGTCCAGGAGACATGGTCATCTTTGTCTGGACTTCAACCCGTTGTCCATCAACACCGCAAGGATGATGACCAGCCCTTTGACCAGGATTTGCACGTGATACTGGGCGCCCAACAACGACATACCGTTGTTTAGGGTTGCCATAATCAAGCAGCCGCCCAGCGTTCCCCATATCGAACCGACGCCTCCGGAAATCGCGGTTCCACCCAGAATAACGCCTGCGATACAGTCCAGCGCTAGGGTGGACCCCACATCTGGCAGCCCGGAGTTCATCAGCGCGGCGAGGATCAAACCCGATATAAAGGCATACCCGCCGTTCATCGTATATGCCGCGATCTTAACGCTGCTAATATCGATGCCGGCGACCCGCGCCGCTTCAGGATTGCCGCCAATGCTGCGCACATAGAATCCGAACTTGGTTTGGGTGAAAAGGAACCAGGACACCAGTAACACAACCATCGAAATAACGACCGGGGTAGGGATGAGGTTGAATAGTGTTCCATTGCCAAACATCTTGACAAATTTCTCGATGACAATTGGAACGGGCTTGCCCGCCGTAAGCGTGAGCGCAAGCCCTCGGTACATGAACATTGTAGCCAACGTCACCAGGAATGGCTCAATCTTACCCTTGACAGAGACAACGCCGTTGAAGAAGCCGAGCAGCAGCGCCGCGATCAGTACGATGAGGAGCGCCGGGAGCGCATGCATAAATTCGCCTCTTACCAGCATTGCGAAGCCGACGCCTACAACCGCCGCAATTGAGCCCACGGAAAGATCCAGCCCTCCGAGTGTAATGATGAACGTCATCCCCAATCCGGCGATAAGCACATAGCTCATATTTTTCAGAATTGAAAGCAGGTTCAAGGGGCGGATAAATACCGGTTTTAGTAAGGTAAACACGATAATTAACAAAATTAAAATCAAGACTGTGCGATACCGGATGATGAGGTTCCAGATTATTGAGCTGGTTGTGCTGACACCAGGTTTTGTTTGCGCTTGTATCACGGTCTATCTCCTCCGGTCGATGTGTAGACAGGCTGCTGGGTTTTCTGCGTCGCTAGGCTCATCACAAGCTCTTGTGAAGCCTCTTCTTTCGATACGATCCCTTTCATCCGACCATCTTGTATCACCATGATCCTATCTGCCACGCTGATAAGCTCAGGTAGTTCGGACGAGACCATCACGATCGCCGCGCCGCGTGCGGCTAGTTCCCCCATGATCGAATAAATCTCTGTTTTTGCACCGATGTCAATGCCGCGGGTTGGTTCATCAAAGATGATGACCTCTGGCGAAAAATCCAGCCATTTGGCGAGCGCCACTTTTTGTTGGTTGCCGCCGGAAAGCGAACTCATTATTTGTTCGATGCTGCTGACTCGGATGTTCAAAGTATTTCGGTGAGTGTTGGCGATTGCTTTGAACTTAGACCAATCCAGGTAGCCTGCGAAAGATGGCTGCTGGACGTTGACTAAATTGATGTTTTCATAGACCGGAAGACATAATACCAATCCCGACTTCTTTCTGTCTTCGGTAACAAACGCAATTTTGTGCTTGATCGCCTGCCGCGGGTTGTTTGGGTGGAATTCTTTTCCGTTGAGAGATATCTTTCCAGCGGTGATCTGCCGCATTCCAAAAAGCGTTTCCAGCAATTCCGAACGCCTTGAGCCAATCAATCCGCCGATGCCAAAGATTTCACCCTTGTGTACGTCGAAAGAAATCCCTTTGAGCAATTCGCCGCTCGCCAGTTTCTCCACTTTCAGCACAACGTCGCCAATGGGGACTTCTCTTTTCGGATATACTTTTAACAGTTCGCGGCCGACCATCATGGTGATCAGTTCTTTTTCGGAGACGTCATCCTTGTTCACTGTGCCTACCAACTCGCCATCCCGCAGAACCGTGATTCGATCTGCGATTCCACCGATTTCATGCAGCCGGTGGGATATGTAGATAACCGCAACACCGCTAGCCCGGAGGCCGCGAATAATGTCCATGAGCCGGTCTGCGTCATTTTGGGATATTGATGACGTTGGTTCATCCATCAGGACGATTTTTGCTTTTGAAGTGACGGCTTTGGCGATTTCCACCACCTGCTGTTGACCAATGGATAGATCCTTTACCAGCCGGTTGGGGTCTATCTCATGCTGACCCAGGTCTTCCAGCGCCTGGGCGGCGATTGCCTGATATTCCCGCTTCTTTTGCATGAAGCCTTTGAACTGGTCCTGTTTGTCCAGGACAATATTTTCTGCCACCGTCATATGAGGGCAGAGCGTCAATTCTTGATAGATGGTATGGATCGACGCATCCATCGCATCTTTGGGGTTTCGAAAAGCCACCGGGTTGCCATTGATCAGGATTTCACCGCCTTTATCTGGCTGGTGATATCCGCTCAAAATCTTGATCAGCGTGGACTTGCCGGCGCCATTCTCGCCCAACAAGGCGTGGACTTCGCCGCGCCTCACCCTCATATTTACGTTCTTAAGGGCGACGACGCCAGGAAATGTCTTGCTGATGTGCCTCAGTTCGAGTATATACTCGTCTAGGCTCACACGTACCTCCTACAAATTGGATCCTGCGGGTGCCGCCGAATGTGCATTGACCTGCACAGGCGGAAGCAGCCGGTACGGCTTGTGGTTCGGCCAGGTCTGTTCGACCCTAAAGGCTTCGGCGTACTTGCAGCCACATTGAAAGCCGCGTAGCTTGCTGACCACCGTCATATATTCGAACCAGTCATCGATCCCAAATTGTTTCTTGACGAAATCGCTGTACTGGCTCTCGTGCTGACGGCAGGCTTCAAGTTTCTGTTCGAATTCTTCGGTGATATCGACATAATAATCCGGAGGAGCCACACGGGTCATCCAGACCGTTTCCGCGCGGAACACGGTCGGGATGTGATCGATGGGGGGATACTGAGTGTCCGGGATATTGGCAACACTCGCCCAGATCGCCGCCCGATATGCCAGCTCTCCGACATTGGAGTGGTCGTGGACATAGTCGTCCCGATCCAATGTAATGATTACATCCGGGTTGGTGCGCCGGATCAAATCGACATACGTTTTCCAAGTCGGGTTGTTTTGCCAGACTTCGCCGTCACGATAGCCAAGCATGATCAGTTCCGCGCCAATCACGTCTGCGCCGCGCTGCGCCTCAACGGCGCGAATAGCCTCGATCTCCAGTCCGGTGTGAAGCTTAGACCCGACATTGCCGGTGCAGGCAATGGCGATGTAGACCTTATGACCCTCTTTGACGTAGCGTATGAGCGTCCCGGCGCACAACACCTCGACATCGTCCGGGTGAGCGGTGGCGGCTAAAACTGTGAGCTTTTCTGGCATATTCGAAATGTCTCCTGTGGCTCCTTCCAATCAGAGGATTGAGTTTAGATCACCGCGGTCCGAGTTGGACGGGCGGGAGCAGACGATAAGGCTTGTGGTTCGGCCAGGTCTGGACGACGCGGAAGGCTTCGGCATATTTACAGCCGCACTGGAAGCCGCGCATCTTGTTGAGCACTTCCAAATATTCGAACCAGTCTTTGACGCCAAACTGTTTTTCAAGGAAGTCGCCGTGCTGGCTCTCATGTTGGCGGAACGCTTCGACCTTCTGTTCGAATTCCTGGCTGATATCGACATAATGATCGGGCGGCGCGACGCGATGAGTCCCGATCGTCTCGAAATAAAACACGGTCGGAATATGGTCAATGGGTGGATACTCGGTATCCGGAATATTAGCGACGCTTGCCCAAATGGCTGCCCGATAAACTAATTCTCCGACGTTGGAATGGTCGTGGACGTAGTCATCTCGATCGTGGGTGATGATCACATCGGGGTTCGTGCGCCGGATCAAGTCCACGAATTTTTTCCAGGTTGGGTTGTCAAGCCAGACTTCTGCATCGAGGAAACCCATCATAATCAACTCGGCGCCAATTGCATCAGCGCCTCTCTGTGCTTCCACGGCGCGGATGGCTTCGATCTCCGGTCCGGTGTGGAGCTTCGAGCCAACATTGCCGGTGCAGGCAATTGCCATGTAGACCTTATGACCTTCTTTGACGTAGCGGATGAGGGTGCCTGCGCATTGAAGCTCGATGTCATCCGGGTGCGCTGATGCGCATAGTACAGTCAGTTTTTTGTCCATAACAAGAACTCCTTTCGAAAATTCATATTGCTTGGCTGATCATTCTGGTACAAACTGAAATCTCCGATAGCAACCTCCTTTTCGCTTGAAGAGGCTCAGATTAGAAAATACGGGTTCTCCAATTTGTTTTTCACCTCGTTCAAGAAATTCGCCGCAGCTACTCCATCGACTATCCGGTGGTCGGCGCAGATAGTCAATTTCATCAATGGTTTTTCCAGCATCGTTTGCTCCACCTTAACAAAGGTGTCCACAATCGATCCAACTGCCAGGATGGCTGATTCGGGTGGATTGATGATTGCGGTGAACGATTCGATCCCATACATGCCCATGTTTGAGATCGTAAAAGTGCTGCCGTTCATCTCTGCGGGAGTCAGTTTCTTGGCGCGGGCGCGCTCCAGTAAATCGCCCAAGGCGATCACAATCCCTTCCAAGTCTTTCGACTGGGCCTCCCGGATCACCGGTACGACCAGATAGTCAGCGACGTTGGCGGCAATGCCCAAATGCACATCTTCCCAGACGATGATCTGGTCTCCAGCCAGTGAAGCGTTCAGAAAGGGGTGGTTGGCAAGCGCCGACGTTACGACTCGAGCGATGATGGCGGTGAAGGACACCCGGTAGCCGGTCTTCTCCTCCAGCTTTTTCAGCGTCATGGATCGCAAGCGGGTCGCTTCAGTCATATCTACGCTGGCGGTAAGCGTGATGTGCGGCGCGGCGGCAGCGCTGTACGCTAGGCGCTCGGCAATGATTTTGCGCGGACCAGCCAGCGGGACGATCCTTTTTTGGCGGGCGTTCGGTAAGGGAATGGCAAGCCCGGTGAGGGCTTGCACAGGAGCAGGGAGGTTCAGCGGGGATGTTGTGCGCTCGACAGCAGGCAGCTCTGTTGCAGCTGGCGCTGGCTGTTCCACGGCGCTGAGCACGTCGGCTTTATGAACCCGGCCGCGCGGACCGCGACCCTGCACATGCGCCAGATCCACCCGGAGCTGAGCCGCCATGCGGCGGGCAACTGGCGTGGCGCGTACTTTGCCGCGCAACTCGCCTGATGGAATGGGCGCCAATTCGGCAGCCGTCACAGTTGCTGTCTGGCTTAATGTCTCTGGCTGCGCTTCGCTCCCATATCCCGCAATGGCGGGCTGAGGCGTTCTATCGGGCGCTTTTTCGCCGGGCGCCAGAATATAACCAATGGTTTGCGTGACGGGAATAACGTCATCTGGGCGCGCGCTTATCTGGGATAGTATTCCGCTCGCGGGAGCTTCGATCTCTATGGCAGACTTATCGGTCATGATCACAAAGAGCGGCTGACCCTTCTCGACCTGCTCGCCTTCCGCGCGCAGCCACTCGACAAAGGTGCCCGTCTCCATCACCATATCTACCTTGGGCATGATAATTTCGGTTGCCATGCCTACCTTCCCTCACGCGCCAGCGCGCGGGCGGCTTTCTCGATGTCTTCAACTTGCGGAACCGAGGCGCGCTCCAGGGTGCGGTTGTAGGGGATGGGGATATTGCGCCCAGCCAGGCGGCGAATGGGTGCATCCAAATAATCGAATGCTTCGCTTTCGGCGATCACCGCTGCCAGCTCGCCGCCAAAACCGCCCGTTACGGGCGCTTCGTGTACGATGAGCACCCGCCCAGTTTTGGACACCGACTGGACGATGGTTTCCGTGTCTAGGGGCTTTAAGCTGCACAGGTCGACGACCTCAACTTGGATGCCTTCTTCAGCTAATTTAGCAGCCGCCTCTAAAGCCCTGGGCACCATGATGGAATAAGACAGCAAGGTCAAGTCGCTGCCTTCGCGGACAACCTTGGCTTTACCGAAGGGGATCGCGTAAACCTCTTCGGGAACGCTAGCTTTTGTCCGATAGAGCAGCTTATGTTCGATGAAGAAAACCGGATTATTGTCTCGGATAGAAGAAATCAGCAGTCCCTTAGCATCGTACGCATTCGAAGGGGAAACGACCTTGATCCCCGGCGTATGGACGAACCAGGCTTCCAAACACTGGGAATGCTGGGCGGCAGCTCCGGTACCTGAACCGGCTGGGGCGCGGCAAACCATCGGCACGCTCACTGCGCCGCCTAACATGAAACGCATCTTGGCGGCTTGATTAACCAACTGATCCATCGCTAGGGTCGCGAAATCCATGAACATGATCTCCATGATGGGACGCATGCCCATCAGAGCCGCGCCAACCGCAGCCCCGGCGATCCCTTCTTCTGAGATTGGCGTCTCCCGCACCCGTTCTGGTCCGAATTCCTCCAGCATCCCTTTGCTGACCCCGAACGCCCCGCCGTACACGCCGATGTCTTCGCCGATGAGGAAGACTTCAGGATTCCGGCGCATTTCCTGGACCATCGCTTCTCGGACGGCTTCCAGGTAGGTGATCTCGCGTTTTGTGTTCTCGCTCATGGGGCGTACACCTCGTCTTCCATATTCTCGGGGGTCGGTTCGGGCATTAAAATGGCTGCCTCAGCCGCGTCGTCGATTGTTTGCTTGGCAGCGCGGTCGATTGCTTCGATCTCGTCTTCGCGCATGACCTGAGAGGTAAGCAGCAACTGCTTGAAGCGTTTAATCGGGCAGCGATTCATCCAGTCTTCGATCTCATCCTGCGTGCGGTAGAGGTTGCGGTCGCTCTTTGAATGTCCCCGCCAGCGGTATGAGACGTTTTCCACCAATGTTGGGCCCTTACCGGAGCGAGCGCGCCCGATAGCTTGCGACACGACCTGGTAGACGGTCAGCACATCGTTGCCGTCAATTGAGATGCCGGGCATGCCGTAGGATGCGGCGCGCGTGGAGATGTACTCGACGTTCATCGAATGCCTAAAATCCATGGACATGCCGTATTTGTTGTTATCACAGATGAAGACAATGGGCAGGTCCCAAACCGAAGCCATGTTCAACGCCTCATGGAAGGCGCCCTCATTGGTTGAACCGTCACCAAAATAACTGAGCAGTATTTGAGGCGACTTACGCATTTGAAGCGCCAACCCGATGCCGGTAGCGATGGGAATGCCCCCGCCGACGATGCCGGTAGCGCCCATGTTGCCGTCAGACACGTCCGCGATGTGCATAGAGCCGCCGCGGCCGCGGCAGTACCCGGGTTCTTTGCCCAAGAACTCACCCATCATGGTCACAATATTGGCGCCTTTAGCAATGGTGTGACCATGTCCGCGGTGATGATGGATGATAAAATCCTCCGGCTCCAGAGCGGCAATGCTGCCAACAGGCGAGGCTTCCATGCCAATCGAGAGGTGCATGGTGCCGTGAACAAGACCGCGAGTGTACAATTCCTCAGCTTTCTCTTCGAAATAGCGGGTCAGGCACATTTTTTCAAGCATCCAGGCAAGCTTTTCGACGGGAAGCTGTTTTACAAAAACACTTGAATCGAGAATGGGATTCCAATCAACCTCGCCCACCTGGTTTAATGCGCCGACTAAAACGCTAGAGTCCGTCATAACAAATCAGTTCCTTTCTACCCTTTATAAACTAAGCTTTATCAGCTGTTTTTACCAAGCTACGCACAAGCTGATTTGCGTCCGCTGCGGCGCGGACGGGATCACCGGTGCGATCCAGGTGAGCCCACATCTCAACGACCAGCGGACCAGAGAAAGCTAACTCTGCCAATGTCTGGAAAACGTCACTAAACGGAACAATGCCTTGTTCAAAAATCACGCCGCGCACTTCGCCCGGCAGGGCATCTTTAACGTGAATTCCTACCAGGCGACCTTTTGCCAGATTTATCTGTTCTACCGGATCGTACCCAGCGGCTGCCAGATTGCCCATGTCGGGGTAAACGTTCAGCCACGGCGAGTTGACTTCACGAACGAAGCGCAGGGCTTTTTCGACCGAGTCCACGGTTTCAACATCCACGTTTTCCAGCGCCAGCATGACGCCAGCTGCGCTGGCACAGCGCGCCCCTTGAATCAGACCTTCTATGAAGCGCGCCTGGGTTCCTGCGTCGCTGGTCTCATAGAAGACGTCGTACCCCATCAGTTGAATAACCCTTGCATCCAAGTCATACGCCAGCTCGATCGCGCGGTAGAGCATGTCCAGCCCTCGGGAGCGCGTCTGGGCGGAGTTGCTGCCCAGCGGGAACTTGCGGTGACCGCTGAGACCCATCGTCAGGATGGGGACTCCGGTGTTCTCCATCGATAGCCGTAAAGCAAGCCGGGCGGATCGTGGCCATTCCAGGCGGGACAGGCGTTCATCGCTGTCATCGATGGACATCTCTAAAAAGTCATATCCAGCTTTGGCTGCCTGGTTTAAGCGCTCTTCCCAGGAAAGATCCGCCGGGAACGCTTTCTCGTAGATTCCCAGGGGATTATTTCCGAAATTTAGCATTTCCTGCCTCATCAACTTTCTGGGTTTTCTGCATGAAAGAGTAACTCTCGGCTATGGTCTCCCTTGATCTCTTTAGCTCCACCGGCAAATCTACGTCTTGGTGTATGAGACAACAATCAATAACTCCATTTGCAGCGGCTTCATCGGTTACCAGACTGCTCAAGTGACCGCCTCTCAAGGCGCCGTAGATCGCCTGGGATTTTTCGGCGGAACTGGCAACTCCAAGGCGCAAGGGAATGCGTTTCAATTCATCTAAAGAAAGCCCAACCACCCGGTCGGCGTACTCCGGCGCACACGGATTTCCATCAATATCGTAGACAACCGCAAGGGTTTCGCCTACCCCTCCGTAAAGTTCTGTTATCTGAAGCATTTCTTCGGGCGATAACGCGGTGAACAGCACGAAACGTGATGAATTGGGATCCACAGTGCCTACGCCGATCAGCGCGATAGAAGCCCGGCGCGCAATGTCCAGGACTTCCTTGATAGGCGCCATCTGCAATAACGCCTCACGCTGGTCTGGGGTTTCGACAAATGCGGGAGAGAAAAGCTGGTATGACCTTCCGCCCAGCCGTTCAGCCAGCTGAGAAGCTAGAAAATTCACGTCGGTGGTTGACCGTCCTTGAATTCCACCGACCGCTGGCACGACCTCCACCTGGTACTTTCGTTCTGTCACGACTGATTCGACGAGGGCATAGATTGTGGCGCCGCCGCCGACGGCTATCACATCTCCATCCTGGAGATGATTCAGCAGGAAACGTGCGCCTGCCATGCCAATCGAGCGCAGGCTGGTTTCAGATCCTTCGAGTGGGACAATCCAGGCGTCATGCAAATCAAAGTGCTTCTGAAGCTCAGCCTCCATATCGAAGAGGTATTGGAATGGCGTCTTAATGGCAAACTCTACCATCTTGTTCCGGCGCGCCAGTTGCAGCAAGCGATTCACCTTGGTGGTGGATAGCCCAAGCTGGTGAGCAATGTCAGACTGGGTTAGATCGTTGACGTAATACAAGTTCAATATCCGGTTCATCAACCGGGCCTGGAGGTAGTCGTTGTCGAGCAGCCAATCTACCACGGGGTTTTCCTTCCAGACAGAACTTAATGATTACAGTTGGCTTATTGCCCGTAAAGAGTTGCGTAGATATTTTGGAATTCGGTTACCTGTTCGGGCGTCAAAACGATTGGATTGCCGTGCAGCATAGCGTAGTGAGCAATCTTTGCCAGGTCTTCCACCTCGACGGCGATCACGGTGGCTTTCCATACGGTCGGCGCAAAGGTATAGACGCCATGGTTCTGCATCACGATTGCAGAACAATTGCCGATCTTTGCCATGATCTCCGATCCGATATCTTCGCCTCCGACGGGGGCATAACCGCCAATCGGGATCTCTCCGCCTAAGAGAGCTACGGAGGTCATTACCGGCGGGATGGGCTTGCCCAGAACTGCGAATATGCTGGCGAAAGGCGAATGGGTGTGCACAATGCCATGGATATCGGGGCGGCGCTTATACATATACAGGTGGGTTTCGGTGTCGCTTGATGGTCTGAGATTCCCCTCCAGACGCTTTCCCTCAGCGTCGATCACCAGCAGGTCTGCCGGGGTTAGCCGGTCGTAGCGGAATCCGGTGGGTTTAATCACAATCAAGCCGGTGGCGGGATCGCGCCCGCTGACGGTACCGCTGTGCATCGTAACAAGATGATTCTTAGGTAACTCAATTAGCGATTCGTATACTTCCTGGCGAAGTTCATTAAGCATCATGTGTGCTGCTCCTTTTCAATATCATCCTTCTGCTCAGTGAGTGCAGTAGACTTGCGAAGTGCGATTAACGCACGAAACCTCCCAGACCGCCCCCATCAATCACCAGGGCGTTTCCGGTCATTTTTGCGGATCTGTCGCTAGCCAGGAAGACAACCAACTCGGCGATTTCAGCCGGGTCAATGATCACTCCCAAGGCATTGGCTTTTTTATATTCTTCTTCTAAAGCGTCTGCCGAATAACCGTGAAGGTCGGCGCGAGCCTGGCGAAGCTCTTGCGTCCACATTTGGCTGCCCCCAAAGACCGCCCCGGGGAGCACGCTGTTGGCGCGGATATGGTGGGGACCAAACTCGTTCGCAATCGTGCGCGCCATGTGCAGAACTGCTGCTTTTGAGGCGTTATACGCCAGGAAGTGTTTGCTAGGCTTCAGGGAGTTGTCGCTGTTGGTATAGACCAGCACCCCGCCATCCGCTTGTTGCTTGAAAACCTTGATCGCTTCGCGCGATACCAGGAAGCTGCCGGTGCAGTTTACATTCATCACCCAGTTCCATTGCTCAAGGGTACATTCGTCGGATGGTACGCTTACCGAAACCCCGGCATTATTCACCGCGATATTCAGCCTGCCGAAATGATCGACCGTGGATTTCATACCAGCCACAACGTCTTCATCTTTCGTAATATCGCAGGTCACCAAAAAAAGCTGTTCTTCATCTGCACTCTGGCGCAGCGCTTCTTTAGCCTGCTCTAGCCGGGCAACATTAAAATCCCACAAGGCGACTTTTGCCCCTTCCTGAACGAACCTCCTGGTGATGGCAAGTCCAATCCCGGACGCAGCCCCCGTGATCACTGCTACGCGATCGAGAAGTTCTTTGCGTGGGTGTATATCAGGTTGTTCGGTCATGATTCAGACTGCTCCTTTTGGGGTTCCGCAAGAGGATTGCGAAATATCAACTTGAACGGTAAATGTAAAAAGTAAAGGCGTCCGGTACGTAGTATTCGTCCGTCAGCGCTAACGGCTCTTCATCCACACTAAAATCGACTTGTTCCAGGTGCAGGACGCTGCTGCCACGCGGGATGGCTAACTTCTCTGCCAGATAGGCTTCGGCTGTCAGGGGACGAATCCAGGCAATACCGTGGTGGATTTCCTTGCCCAGACGCTCGCGGATGAAGGTGTACATGGATTGGTTTTCCCGAATATACTCTTCAATTTCCGCGAGAGGGATCATACCGGTCGAGTTTTGAAACAATGCCTGTGGCAATATGTCGAGGCAGAATACCACAATGCGTTGATTGGCGAGGCGCACGCGTTCTAAAACTACCACGGGGGCGCCAGGTTCTATGGAAAGGCGGTTCGCCACGTGCTCACTTGCCGGGCGAGTGACCATCAAGAACTCTGTATGACCCGGTTCGGCGCCGGAAGATCGAATTAGCTGGGTAACCCCTGAATTTATGCTCAGGTTGTTGTAAGTGGGGGGGCTCTTCGCGATAAATGTCCCGACCCCCCAGCGGCGCTGGATAAACCCACCCTGCTCTAATATGGTGAGAGCGGACCGGACCGTGCTGCGGCTGACATTTAACGCAGTCGCAAGGTCAGGCTCGTTGGGTAGTTGGTATTCTGGAGGAAGCGCGCCTTCCATGATAAGCGCGCGCAACTGTTCGACAACGCGTTGAGCCAGGGTAGTACTATCGTTGGCGTCCCCAAAAATTCGCTTGAAAGGTTGGGGTGGTGTAGTATTATCCATCGCGCCCAGCAAAGATGTATGACATCACTCCACACTATAATACCGAATTATATTTCATTTGTCAATATATATCCGTATTTAGCATAATTTTTCTAATATATGAGGCTTGACATTCCTTTTTTCGGCTGATATACTGAGATTGCAAGGGCTATTTCGGCTTAGATGTCTGACAACGACGCATTAATAATCCCTTCTTTTCCGACCTTCTTGCCAATAAACTTCTGGCAGTCGACAAGTTGTATGACCTTTAGCATGTAAAGGATGTACGAAAACATCTCGTAATAAAAAATAACCAAGTCTATTGTAAAAGGAGAGTACCAATGGAAAAACTCGCAATTGATGGCGGAACCCCAGTCCGCACCAAAGCCCCGATTGTCGAAACAGATGTTTTTGAGCAGGAAGAATTCGATGCGCTGATGGCAGTGGCGAAATCAAAAAAGTTGCGCCGCGCTGAGGTGACGTTGGAGTATGAACGAACGATCGCCGAGTGGTTTGGGACAAAACACGCCATTGCAGTTACCAGCGGCACGACTGCCTTGCACATCGCTTTAGCTGCGTTTGGAATTGGTCCTGGCGACGAGGTGATCGTCCCGCCGTATACTTTCGTGGCAACCGATACGGCGGTTTTGGAACAAAACGCCATTCCCATATTTGCAGATGTCGATCCGGTCCTACTGACCATGGATCCTGAAGATGTTAAGCGCCGCATCACCCCGCGAACCAAGGCGATTATCCCGGTGACAATTTCGGGCACCCCGGTCGATATGGACCCCATCATGGAACTGGCGAAAGAGCACAATCTGTGGGTCCTGGAAGACGCCTGCCAGTCACCTGGTGCGCGTTACAAAGGGCGGCTCGTGGGTACAATCGGGCATGTTGGAGTTTTTAGCACCATCACCGGAAAGAACATTAATACGGGCGAGGGTGGGTTCGTTATCACGGACGACACCGATCTTTATGAAAAGATGTGGGGTTACATGGACTTTTCGCGGCGGCGCTCGCTAGGTCCCGCTTCAAAATACCACTTTGACTTGCCCTGCACCAATTATCGCATCACCAATATGCAGGCTGCCGTTGGCATCCAGCAGATTAAACGCCTCGCGCAGATGAATAAAACGCGCACTGAGAACGCCCACTACATCTCGGAGAAATTAGCCGGACTGCCCGGTATCACCTTGCCTCCAGAGCCAGAATGGGGCGAGCGCGTGTATTTCTACTACTTGATCCGCTTGCTTCCAGAGGTGCTGGGAACCGACATGCTCAACTTTGCCGTCGCGCTGGCAGCAGAGGGTGTGTATAACATTAACTATCTCAGCACAACCCGCTGGATGATTCCGCAGCATTTGGAGCCTTTGTTTGTCAACAAAGCCGGTTACGGTGGGACGAAGTGTCCTTTCGAGTGCCCCTGGTATGAAGGGAAAGTGGAGTACTATCGCGGGCTGTGTCCAGTTGCTGAAAAGGCTTGCGAAGAGGTGCTCTGGCTGGCGAGCGTTCATCCTTTGCTCGAAAAACAAGATCTGGACGATGTTGCCGATGCGGTTATCAAAGTCGTCAATGCGTTTATCGAGAAAAAAGAAAAGGGCATCCCGATCAATTACGCCACCGACGCGCACCGGGCTGCTTTAGCATATTAGGCGAGGATCATAAAAGGTATTCTATGACTGAAACGAAGTCCACCTCGGCTGAGGTCAGCGTAGATCAAATTGGCATTGTTGTGAATGACCTGCGCTCCATGGTCGCTAACTTGAAAGACGTTTTAGGGATCGATGACTTTCGAATCATGGAATGGCCCCTCGAAGGAGTTGATCCGCAGGCTACCTACCATGGAGCGCCTGGGAACTACCGGATGCTTTTGGCATTCGCTACGATCGGCAACACTCAAATCGAAATTGTCCAGCCGCTGGAAGGGCAGAACATCTATAGCGATTTCCTGGAAGAACACGGGCCTGGGCTGCACCATATCCGCTTGACCGTGCCAGATTTCGAAGAAAAGACAGCTTCGCTGGAGGCGCGCGGGATTAAGAACATCGCCAGCGGCACCGGTGTTCATGTTGGTTCCAAATGGGCGTATTTCGACACGAGTCACCTGCTGGAGGGTGTGGTCGTAGAACTGCGTAAGCGTCTGGATGGTTCCGGTGGAGAGGGACAATGGATCGTAAAAGATGAATAAGTGACACTATTCATCTAATACAAGAAATATCGTTGGTCTCTCTAATGCGAAATAAAATCTTCAGCGCTGCGGATGCAGTCACCCTGATTGAGAATGGCTCCACCGTAGTGAGCGGCGGGTTCGTGGGGAATAACCATCCCGAGGAACTCACGTTAGCACTGGAGAAACGCTTCCTGGAAACTGGAAAGCCACGGGGCCTCACCCTGGTTTACGCCGCTGGACAGGGAGATGGGAAAACTCGAGGCCTCAATCATCTGGCTTATGAAGGTCTGGTGCGGCGAGTGATCGGCGGGCATTGGAATCTGGCGCCCAAACTCGGCGCACTGGCAGCCCAGAATAAGATTGAGGCCTATAACTTTCCCCAAGGGGTGATCTGCCACCTGTTCCGGGACATTGCCGCCGGAAAGCCTGGTACGATCACGCATGTGGGTTTGCGAACGTTTATCGATCCCAGGCAGCGTGGGGGCAAACTCAACGCCGCTGCTACCGAAGACCTGATCGAATTGATCCACATCCAGGGACGAGACTGGTTGTTCTACAAAGCCTTTCCAATTCATGTTGCTTTACTGCGCGGCACGACAGCCGATCTGCATGGGAATGTGAGCATGGAAAAAGAAGTCGGTTCGTTCGAGGTCTTATCCATTGCCCAGGCAGCCAAGAATTCGGGCGGCATAGTGATCGTTCAAGTCGAAAAAGTCGTCGAGGTTGGATCAATCAATCCCAGAGATGTTAAGTTGCCAGGCATACTGGTCGATGCCGTTGTAATATCCGAGCCGATAAACCATCAACAGACTTTCGCGGAAGAATTCAACCCGGCATATTCTGGGCAGGCGCGGGGACATCTGGATTTATTAGCGCCCATGCCGCTTGATGAGCGTAAGATAATCGCTCGGAGGGGCTTATTCGAATTGACGCCGGGCGCAATCATTAACCTTGGGATTGGCATGCCTGAAGGGGTTGCCAGGGTAGCCTCCGAAGAAGGTGTGTTGGACGATATTGTTCTCACTGTAGAATCGGGTCCTATCGGGGGCATCCCGGCTGGCGGATTGAGTTTTGGCGCCAGCGCAAACCCCGAGGCGATCATCGACCAGCCCTACCAGTTCGATTACTACGACGGCGGCGGACTGGATATGGCTTTCCTGGGCATCGCACAGGTAGACCCCCTCGGCAATATCAATGTCAGCCAGTTTGGATCCAGGCTGGCAGGCGTTGGCGGGTTCGTCAATATCAGTCAGAATGCTAAGCAGGTTTTCTTTCTGGGCTCGTTCACGGCTGGCGGGCTGGAGCTCGAGATCAGCAAATCCGGCTTGAAGATTACGAAAGAAGGCGAGCACAAACGGTTTTTGCGCCGCATTGATCAGATCAGCTTTTCGGGTGAGTATGCCGTTGAAAACCAGCGGAGAGCGCTGATTATCACCGAACGGGCGGTTTTCAGCCTTGAAGCTGGCGGGTTGGTCTTGGAGGAAATTGCCCCGGGAATCGATTTGCAAAGGGACATCCTGGATCAGATGGAATTCGCGCCCATGATTCCTAAACCGCCCCGCTTGATGGATGCCCGGATTTTTATGGACCGGGTGATGGGGTTCTGCTTTAACTCAGAAATTTACCTAAAACCATAAAGCTGCCACCACCACAATACATTTATAATAGCGGTATGCGACGCCACTAAATCATAAGGAGGAACCCCCGATGCGTTTGAAGGATCAAGTGGCTGTGATTACCGGCGGTGCAAACGGGATCGGTCGAACAACCGTTGCACGCTTCAGGCAGGAGGGCGCCAGGGTAGCCATCTGGGATGTCGCCGAGCCTGCCGAAACCCCAAATGATGATGAACAGTTGTTATTCCAGAAAGTCGATGTATCTGATCCAAACGCGGTCGAAAATGCTGCCGCGGATGTTGTACAAAAATGGGGCAGGATCGACATCTTGATCAACAACGCCGGCATTTTGCGCGATGCTCAATTGGCTGCCTACAAAGAGGGCGAATTGAAATCCCGGATGCGCGTCGAAGATTTCGACGATGTGATCCGGGTTAATTTGCGCGGCGTGTTTATTTGCACCCGCGCCGTAGCCCCCATCATGATCCGGCAGCAGTACGGGCGCATCATCAGCGCCTCCTCGGTCGTGGGAATCTACGGCAACTTTGGACAGACGAACTACGTAGCCGCCAAAGCCGGCGTGATCGGAATGACGCGGGTATGGGCAAGGGAGTTGGGACGCCACAACATCACAGTAAACGCGGTGGCTCCCGGTTTCATCCAGACTGAAATGATTAACAATCTTCCAGAAAAGGTTCTGGAAAGCATGCTTGCTAAGACCCCTCTGCGGCGTCTGGGCAAACCAGAAGACATTGCCAATGCGTTTGTGTTTCTGGCAGAGCCAGATGCCTCGTTTATTTCAGGCGCGATCCTGTCCGTTGACGGCGGGCTGGTTGTGGGAACGTAATCATTGATGCGGGACGATCGTATCTAGATACCGATTTGTCTTCCGTTTGAATAGAATATATGCGGATTGTGCGTGCAGGTGTACAATGAAACGACCTGCCGGGTGATATCCGCGCCACCTAACCTACCATCGAAGTATTCAGGAATGGATCCGCTCGAAGGTGATTGAATATAATCTATGGACCTTTGTAAAGGATGTAAAGGGCGGGGGAATTGGGTTTAATGGGCGATCTTGAACAGCCCGATATCATAATATCAAGAGAGGGAGTATTCCATGAAACCTTATCTCACACCACATATTCCAGATGTTTCAATCGCAGAACCCGCTGCGGTCTACCTGATCGCTAGCGGAGACCTGCGGTTATCGGCAAACCAGGTTTGCTGGCCGGCTCAGAGGAATATGGAAGAACAAATCGGCGCAGCCTTTTCCAAAGCGGGATATAAAGTCATCCGTACCCATCCATACGATGCGGATCTAGACCATGGCTTTATCTGGAGCCAGCGCATGGGGATGGACATATTCCAAACGATCCCGCCAAACGCCCCCTTGGTGGTTGCGGTGGCGGTCTGGCAATACAGTTATCACGTGCTGGCTGGTTTGCGCGACCATCAGGGACCCATCTTGACCGTGGCAAATTGGAGCGGTCAGTGGCCTGGCTTGGTGGGTTTGCTCAATTTGAATGGTAGTTTGACCAAAATGGGCGTTCCATACAGCACCATCTGGAGCGAGGATTTTACAGACCCATTTTTCATTGACGGCATTCGCGCCTGGCTCAAGGAAGGGAAAATCGAACATGATGTCCGCCACGTACGGGATTTGAACTCAGCGAAACTGCCTGCAAGAGAATTCGAACTCGGTTCCGCCCTGGCAAAACAACTCCAATTTGAAAAAGCTATTCTGGGGATTTTTGACGAGGGCTGCATGGGGATGTACAATGCGATTATCGACGATGAGCTCCTAAACGCCTGCGGGATTTACAAAGAACGCCTCAGCCAATCCGCGCTGGTCGCCGCGATGCGTCAAGTGAGCGATGACGAGGCGAAAGCCGCGCGTTTATGGCTAGACAACAAAGGGATGCGTTTCATCACTGGCGTCGATGAAGCGACTGAGCTGACAGACGCTCAAATCCATGAACAGTTTAAGATGTACATTGCTGCAATGCGCATCGCCAATTCATTCAATTGCGACGCGATCGGAATTCAATATCAGCAGGGGCTCAAAGATTTGGTGGCTGCATCCGATCTAGCTGAGGGTCTGTTAAATAATGTCGAACGCCCTCCAGTGTTTGACGAAATCAGCGGGGAGGAATTGTATCTTGGTCAGGCGCTGCCTCACTTCAATGAAGTGGATGAGGGCGCCGCGGTGGACGCGCTGGTGACCAACCGGGTTTGGACGGCGATGGGTTTGGATCCAGCGAACACTTTGCATGATATTCGGTGGGGGAAACGATATTCAATTGACGGCGAAGATCAATTTGTGTGGATATTCGAAATTTCTGGGGCTGTGCCGGCATCTCATCTGGTGGGGGGCTACGCAGGCGCGGTGAGCGAACGGCAGCCTCCAATGTATTTCCGGTTGGGCGGCGGGACTTTGAAGGGAGTCAGCAAACCGGGTGAAATCGTGTGGAGCCGGGTCTTTGTGATGGACGGTGAACTACATGCAGATATCGGGCGAGGCACCGTTATCGCATTGCCAGAAAGCGAAGTGCAGGCTCTCTGGGCAGCTACCACCGAGCAATGGCCGATGATGCACGCAGTTTTACATGGGGTGAATCGCGACCAACTGATGGCTCGCCACAAAGCAAATCATATTCAGGTCGCGTATGCGCCTGACGCTGAGACAGCCGACTTGGCATTAGCGGCGAAATCGGCTATGTTTGCTGAAATGGGGATTAACGTTCATCTGTGCGGAGACATCAAGGTGGGGTGAGATGGCTGAATTGTTGCTTGGGATTGATGTAGGCACCTACAGCAGTAAAGGGGTTTTGGTCCAACCCGATGGCAATGTGTTGCGGTCCGAAGTTGTGGATCATACAATCGATATTCCCCATCCGGGGTGGGCGGAACAGGACGCAGACGCCATCTGGTGGGCAGATGTGACCAAGTTATGCCATAAACTTCTGGACGGCGCGCCATATCGAGGCGATGACGTCGCGGCTGTAGCGCTCAGCGCGATTGGTCCTTGCATGTTGCCGTTGGACGCCAATGGGAAACCGTTACGCCCCGGCATCCTCTACGGCGTTGATACGCGGGCAGCCGCAGAGATCGATTATCTGAATCAAAAGCTGGGCGAAGCGGAGATTTTTGATTTCAGCGGTATGGCGCTCACCAGCCAGTCGATTGGGCCCAAAATCCTGTGGATGAAGAACCACGAGCCAGAACTCTGGAAAAAAGTTGATCACATCACAACCGCCAGCAGCTATTTGATCTACCGGCTTACTGGAGAGAAAGTGATTGACCGGCATACCGCCAGTCACTTTATGCCCTTGATCGACATTCGCCGCCTTGAATGGTCTGATCGGTATTCCGCCGAGATTATCGAAACACGCAAACTTCCCGAACTGAAGTGGAGTGATGAGCTAGCCGGCGTTGTCAACCAAGCAGGCGCTGAGGCTACCGGATTAAAACCAGGCACGCCCGTGGCAGTTGGCGCGGTGGACGCTCTGAGCGAAGCGGTTAGCGTTGGGGTGGTCGAGCCCGGGGATCTGATGATTATGTATGGGAGCACCACATTCTTCATCCTTGTGATGAATGAACCCATCCATGATCGGCGCATGTGGACGGTGGCTGGAGCTTTCCCCCGTCAATACTGCCTGGCAGCCGGGATGGCGACTACTGGCTCGCTCACGCGCTGGTTTCGCGATGAATTTACGCGAGAGCTGTCTGAAGATCTGGCTTATGCCACGCTTTTCTCCGAAGCGGAACGAATAGAGCCTGGCGCGGGCGGTTTAATTCTGCTTCCCTACTTCAGCGGAGAGCGGACGCCAATCAATGATCCGAAAGCGAAAGGGGTGATTGCCGGATTGACATTAGCGCACACGCGCGCGCATTTATATCGCGCCATTTTGGAGGGCGTAGCCTATGGAATTCGGCATAATCTGGAGACGTTTGAATCAATCAATGCAAAAGTAGCGCGGGTGGTTGCGGTAGGAGGCGGCACAAAGAGTAAAACCTGGCTGCAAATCGTCTCGGACGCGGCGGGGGTTGAGCAGATGGTGCCGGAACAAACCATCGGCGCCAGCTATGGAGACGCCTTCCTGGCAGGTCTCGCGGTCGGGATGTTGAAAAAACCGGATCTATCGCAATGGGTGAAGCCTGGGATTACCGTTTCGCCCATTCCGGCTAACCAAGAAGTCTATCAACGTTTGTACCCCAATTTTCTAGAGCTTTATGAAAGAACCAAGGATATCGCCCATCAATTATGAATCAATTTGCCAATACCGGCGCACAGTGTTAAGGATTGTTGACAAAACCATCTAAGCGTAGTAACATTTCGCCGCTCGTTCTGGCGAGGTAGCTCAGTTGGCAGAGCAGTGAGCTCATAATTCACGGGTCGTGGGTTCAAGTCCCACCCTCGCCATTTTTTTTATCAGCGCACAGCCGTGTAACAAGTTAGGCGATTCTTTCCGGAATACCCGATAAGCAGCTTGTGAAGGAAACTGGGCTTTAATGCGTTGGTCAGGCGCGTTTAGCCTGTTTATTGGTAATTCCCAAACGGATAAAAGTTGACGCACTAGGAGTTTATAAGGATCTGAGACATCATGCCAGAAGTCACTGTAATTTATGGAGAAGAAGTTGTAAAGGTAGATGCGGAGAAGGGCAGCCTGCTGGGCGATGTAATTGCAAAAACCGGTCTCCCGCTCGAGCAACCGTGCGCCGGAAGAGGAACGTGCGGAAAGTGCAAGGTGCTGGTTGAAACGGGGATTACGCCGCCAGATGAGATAGAGCTCGAATTCCTTACTGAAGGCGAATTGAAGATCAACAACCGATTGGCGTGCCGGGCACGCATCCAGGACGATGCCAAAGTAATGCTCGCGCCGATCGTGGTGTATTCAAACAAAATATTTCGCTCCAGCAATCGCTATAAGTGGGCGGACGCGCCATTGGGATTGGCGATCGACCTGGGTTCTACGACCGTGGCTGCATTCTTAACCATGCTCGATAACGGAGAAGTTTGCGCCGGCGGAGCGGGCTTGAACCAGCAAACCGTGTTTGGGGCGGATGTAATTTCTCGTCTGGCAGCCGCGCTGCGCGATCCGGAAAGCGCGGATCGGCTTCGCCGTCTGGCGCTGGCATCGATCAACCAAGCGGTTGATTCGTTAAAATTGTCCTCGAAAATCTTTGCCCGCGTGGAGCGCGTGACGATTGTGAGTAATGTGGCGATGCACCATCTGCTCACCGGATTGCCGGTTGATCGGCTGGCTGTTCGCCCGTTTCAGCCCGTAGATAAATCCGCCAGACGCGATGTCAACGAGTTGATGGGCGGCATTTTTCCCGAGAGAGCCAAGGTGATGCTGCCGCCGCTGATCGGCGGGTTTGTCGGGTCTGACGCTCTGGCTTGCCTGGCTTACTTTGGGTTCGACCATGCGCCGGGTCCGATGGCGGCGATTGATATGGGAACCAACGGAGAGGTGCTGGTAACCGACGGAAAACGGATTTTGACTGCTTCAACCGCGGCTGGCCCGGCATTTGAAGGCGTGCTTATCTCTTGCGGATCACGCGCGGTGGACGGCGCAATCGTCGCGGCGGAAGTCCTGGACGGTACTTTGAAATATCGGACGATCGCGGATGCGGCTCCCATTGGCTTGACCGGATCGGGGCTGCTCAGCCTGGTACATGCTTTGCGCCAGGCGGGCGTGATCGAACCGAGTGGACGGATACTGACGGATCCGCCGCGGCTGAAAGATCGAATTGGAGTGGACCGCCACAACACGCGCCGCGTCGTATTGACCGATGATGGACAACTTGGGCTGACACAATGGGATGTGCGTGAACTGCAAAAAGCCAAAGGCGCAATTCGGGCGGCGATGGAAATATTGATGGCGCAACTGTCGCTCACCTCCGCCGACCTGGAGCGCGTAATTCTTACCGGTTCGTTTGGCGGTCAAATTGATGTGCAATCTGCAATTGACCTGGGTTTGATCCCGCCTGTTCCGGTTGAAAGAGTCGAGACGATTGCGAATGGAGCTGGTCTCGGCGCGGCGATGTTTCTCACTGATGAGGGTTTTGCTTTGGGTGAAGAGATTGCCCAAAAAGCCGAGCAGGTGGATCTGGATTCTGACCCGAGTTTTATGTCCCGCTATGTTGGAGCGATGTCGCTCACGCCCGAGACTCTCGAGATCAACATTCCCAAAACGAAATGAGTTTGTTCCTTTGTGAGGGGAGACTCGAGCGCTAGCCGCTTTGATTGGGCTAGCTCACAGCTTCAGTTTCTTCGCCACTAGGAAAAAATCCTAACAAAATATGTAATATTTGTCACTTGTCACTCATAGGGGGATTTGTTATAGTCGTTGGTGAAAAACTTGCGATGATGGTGACCGGTGTGCAGAATATCCGCGATGTGTTTTTATGTGGCTCTAGAACGCCTGGCAGAGTAGTGCATTCTACTCATTTTGTCAGGCGTTTTCTTTATCAACAATCCGTAAATCAACCGTGCTCAAAGGAAGGAAGCTATCGATGAATAGAACTGTCACATTCAATACCCCCGTCCTTTTTGGTGATCACCATGTATTAGAAGTCCGGCGGCTCCTGTCCGATATCTCTGGCGTGGATAATGTGTACGCCAGCAGCGCTTTTCGGATCGTGGAGGTCACCTTTGACCCAGAAGCGACTTCGGAAGAAAAGCTCGCGCAAGTTCTGGATGAAGCAGGATACCTGAGCGAATGGTCGGCTCCAGCAGAAACAGGGATACCAGCGACGGAGAATGGCGATCGAGCATTAACCTACTTCCGTCATACCGAAGTGTTTGAGACCAGCCGCCAGGTTGTCAGCTTTGCTCAGCGAGTAAATTATTCTGGTAAACCTTTGTGGAATTGCCCTGGTTTTGGTGTGATTAAGAGCAAGATGGAGGATTAAAAAAATGGCAAAAACGAAACGGACTTACGAAGAACAAACAACCGATCCCGCTGCCCAGCAGATGCTGATTCGCGCTGATGAGTTGGGCATAGGAACGGCGTTCAGCCGGGCGGATGAAATGGCGCCGTGCAACATCGGCGGTGCAGGTATGTGCTGTAAAATCTGCTCTATGGGTCCCTGCCGCCTGACGAAGGAGGGTCAGACAGGGGTATGCGGCGCAACCCTCGATACCATTCAGGCGCGCAATTTTATCCGTTCAATCGCTGGGGGCGCAGCAGCCCATTCAGATCACGGACGAGATATGGCTTTCACATTAAAGGCAGTTGCCAATGGAGAAGCTGAAGGCTATATCATCCGGGATGTTGCTAAGCTGCGCACGGTGGCAAAAGAAAATGGGATCGCAATTGAAGGGCGCTCGCCGACTGAAATTGCTGACGAACTTGCCGACCTTTACATTGCTCAATTTGGTCAACAAAGAGGCCGGATCGTCGTCACCAAGCGCGCGCCCGAAAAAAGGCAGAAATTGTGGGAAGAACGCAACGTCATGCCGCGCGGCATTGACCGGGAAGTGGTCGAGGCGCTCCATCGCACCCATGTCGGTGACGACCAAGACCCGGAACACATCCTGGTACATGCAATTCGCACTGCGCTATCCGATGGCTGGGGCGGCAGCCTGATCGCGACAGATGTATCGGATATTCTGTTTGGCACGCCCGCGCCGGTTTTAGGACAGGCTAACCTGGGCGTGCTAAAAGACGACATGGTGAATGTGGTTGTTCATGGACACGAGCCAACCCTGAGCGAAATGATCGTCGCGGCTTCTCAAGATCCGGAAATCATCGAATATGCCAGGCAAGCGGGCGCGCAGGGTATTAATCTATCTGGAATTTGTTGCACAGCCAATGAAATCCTGATGCGCCAGGGCATTCCTGCCGCGGGCAACTTCCTTCATCAGGAGCTGGCTATCTTGACCGGAGCGGTCGAGGCGATGATCGTAGATGTGCAGTGCATCATGCAAGCGCTCGTTAACCTGTCCTCGAATTTTCATACGAAGATCATCACCACCTCTCCAAAGGTCCGCCTCAAGGGCGCCACGCATATTCAATTTGACGAACATAAAGCGCTGACGATTGCCAAGGAAATCCTCAAAGTTGCGATCGACAATTATCAGAACCGGGGACAAACCCATATCCCTCAGATTCGTGAGGATTTGGTCCCTGGCTTTTCACATGAATATATCAATTACATGCTTGGCGGCTCGTACCGAGCTTCGTTCCGACCGCTCAATGATGCGATCATGTCGGGGCGCATACGCGGTGTGGCTGCGATCGTTGGCTGCAATAACCCGCGCAGCAAGCAGGATTTTCTGCACACGTATGTGACGGAGGAACTGCTCAAACAAGATGTCCTGGTTGTGGAGACTGGCTGCGGCGCGATTGCGAGCGCTAAGGTCGGCTTACTCTTGGGGGAAGCAGGTCTTGATAAAGTTGGTCCGGGCTTGCGTGAGATCTGCGAGACCGTCGGCATCCCGCCGGTGCTGCACATGGGTTCTTGCGTCGACAATACGCGCATTCTCACCGTGCTGACCCAGATGGTTGAAGAAGGCGGGCTGGGAGACGACATCGACCAGGTGCCGGCAGTCGGGCTGGCGCCGGAATGGATGAGTGAGAAGGCTCTTTCGATCGGCACCTACTGTGTTGCATCGGGCGCTTATGTGATTTTTGGCGGCTCTTCACCAATCAGCGGTATGCCCGATCGAGTGGCAGACAGCGACATTGTCATCAATTACATCAGCGAGGGTTGGGAAAAACTTTATGGTGGAAAAATGGAGTTTATTCCTGATCCAGACGAAATGATCCAGAAGACGCTGGAGCACATCGATAAAAAGCGGGTTGCGTTAGGTTTACCCGAGTACGACCCTGCCCGGTTCGGTCGCAGCGGTGACAGGCGGATGCTCGAGTTAGAGCAAATGCCGGTGGAAGAGCAGCGTCAGGCGCTTTATGGAGTTGCTGCGGATTGAGCAGCCCGCGATAAAGGAGAATCTGCTATGTCAAAATACATTGCTACGCGCGCGATCCGTGGATCGAACGCTCTGGTCACCGAAGCTGAATTTATGCTCCAGAAGGCGCTGAATGAAAAGGGACCAGATGCCAAGGTCGAATTTCCAAATACCGCTTATTATCTCCCCTTGACCCTGGGAATGATGGGATTGGAAGTTGAGACCCTAGGACAACTAAATGATGTACTCGAACACGCCCGCAAATTGCTTCATCCGGTCCCGTCAAGCAGACGCTGGACGCCCTATCTTGGCGAAACTTTAGATGCAGGGATGGCGACTTTGCTCGCCGCCGAGGCAATCGAAGCAATTCGTTATGTATATGGTTTGCAACCCGAACCGTTCCCCGGCTTTCAGCTTGCAGGGGGCACAGCATTTTTTGGCGCGAATGGCTCCACGGGCGAAAAGGGTTTGGAAAACCATCTTAACGGACCCATTGATGATATCCAGCTTCGTTCCTGGGGTATTCAATTGGTGGATGGGCGTATGCCCGGTTTTGCGGCAATTGTTGGAGCAGCGAAATCGAATGAAGTGGCGGTCAAGATTGTCCGTGAACTCCAGAAGCGCAATATCCTCACATTCCTGTGCGGCAATGTCAACGGTCGGAGCATTATCGATCAACTGGTCGAAGAGGGAGTGGAATTGGGTTATGATACTTACACGGTTCCCTTTGGACGAGACACCCTGAGCGCGATCTACGCTTTGGGGTTTGCAGTTCGTTCGGCGTTGACCTTCGGCGGGATGAAAGGCGGGCAGGCGCGCGATATTCTGCTGTACAACCGTGAGCGGGTGTTCGCTTTCGTGCTCGCTTTAGGTGAGGTGGACGACTTGAAATACGCTGCCGCAGCCGGCGCGATCAACTTTGGCTTCCCGGTTATTGCCGATACGGTTATCCCGGAGATTTTGCCAACGGGCATCACTAAGTATGAGCACGTTGTGAGCATGCCCTTCAACGAAATCGAAGGCAACGACGATTTCGAACGCGCGGAGCGGCTCGTGCAGAAATGTATCGAGGTGCGTGGTGTAAAAGTCAAGATTGCCGATGTGCCGGTGCCGGTTCCTTATGGGTCCGCATTCGAGGGCGAAGTGGTGCGCAAAGCCGATATGCGGATCGAGTTTGGCGGAAAGCATTCGCGGTGCTTTGAATATCTCCAGATGGTCCCGCTGGATGAAGTGGTCGATGGAAAAGTGGAAATCGTTGGTCCTGGATTTGAGCAGGTAGCCTCCCAAGGCAGCATGGATCTGGGGATCGTCGTCCAAGTGGCGGGGCGGCAAATGCAGACGGATTTCGAACCGGTACTCGAACGCCAGATCCACTATTTCATCAATGGCGCGTCGGGCATTCAACACATCGGGCAACGCGATATTGCCTGGATTCGAGTTTCGAACGCAGCCGCCGAAAAAGGCTTCAACCTGGAACATTTCGGGAAAATCCTGCACGCTCGTTTTAAAACTGATTTCGGCGCGATTGTAGATAAAGTGCAGGTCACAATCTTTACTGTTCCGGAGAAGATTCAGGAGTGGCTGGCAGTCGCGCGCGAGGCTTTCGATTTCCGGAATAAGCGGTTGGCAGATCTGACTGACAACAAGGTCGAAGAGTTCTACTCGTGCACTTTGTGCCAGTCTTTTGCGCCCGACCACGTGTGCGTAGTCAGCCCTGAGCGGCTTGGGTTGTGCGGCGCATATAACTGGCTGGACTGCAAAGCCTCATTTAGCATCAATCCTACTGGACCAAACCAGCCGATCAAACTCGGCAAACTGATTGACCCCATCAAGGGATACTGGACGGGCACCAACGATTATGCCAAGGTTGGTTCGCATGGTCAGGTTCAGGAAGTCGCGATGTATTCGATTATGGAAAACCCGATGACGGCTTGCGGGTGTTTTGAATGCATCGTGATGCTGATCCCCGAGGTAAACGGTGTCATGGTGGTGAGCCGTGAAGATACCAGCATGACGCCAGCAGGAATGACGTTCAGCACCCTGGCAGGGATTGCCGGCGGCGGTTTGCAGACTCCGGGTGTGATGGGGGTAGGGAAATTCTATCTCGTTAGCCCCAAGTTCATCTCTGCCGACGGAGGCTTCAAACGCGTGGTCTGGATGAGCAGTAATCTGAAAGAAACGATGGCGGAGGAGTTTAAAGCTGTCGCAATCCGCGAAGGCGATCCAGATCTGATCGAAAAGATCGCTGACGAAAGAAGCGCGGCAACCGTAGAAGATTTGATGGTTTTCCTTGAGGAACACAATCATCCTGCGTTAGTAATGGAGGCGATGTTCTAAACCCGAACGATAAATTTGCCCGCTTTGCGTAGAGGGGCGTACCATAAAGTGCGCTCCTCTACGAGCGATTTTTTATAGGATATAACGAAACTTTCTGTTGTGGGTGAGAGATTTACTGAATATGGGAGTTGCGAACCGTTCTCCAGAAGCATCAATTGCAGAGACCGCAAAATTAACATTGGAAACAAGGCTGGAAGCATTGAAAAACCGCATCATCCAGTGATGAATCATAGAGAAAAAACCAGGAGGAAATATGCCAATCGAAATACCAAAGGATAAATGGCCTGGGTCTGTGCGTCAGGTCGTACTGGGAGCGACGGCGGCTGAAGGCGGAACCCGCACCAGCAAAGTCGTCGTTGGCGGCGAAACATGCATGCCCTTTATGCATTTCGAAGGCGCGATCCCAAATCGACCGGTTGTCGCGCTCGAAATCCGTGATCGTAGACCGGACGATTGGTCGCCCTTGCTGGTGAAAACCTGGGAAAATGTGATCGATGATCCTGCAGCCTGGGCAAAAGCCGCCGAAGAAGTTGGGGCGGATGCCATTCAATTAACCTTGAGTCTCACGGACAGCGCAGGTCAGCCAATGTCGCCCGAGACTGCGGTGGCAACTGTCAAAGCGGTTTTGCAAGCGAGCGGGCTCCCGCTCATCGTGTTTGGGCCGGGGCAGTCTGAAGTGGACAATTTGCTATTGGTGGCGGTTGCAGAGGCGACCAAGGGCGAGCGGTTGGCGCTTGGAATTTGCGAAGATAAAAATTACCGCACTATCGTGGCGACTGCGATGGCAAACGATCACGTAATCACTGCGCGCTCTCCGATGGACGTAAACCTGGCAAAACAACTCAACATCCTGATCAGCGATATGGGTTTGCCGCTCGACCGCGTGATCATGGACCCGACCACCGGCGCGCTGGGTTATGGAATTGAATATGGCTATTCAGTAATGGAGCGTCTGAGATTGGCGGCGTTACAGGGCGATGCGATGACCCAACTTCCGATGCTGGTGACCCCGGGTTACGAGGCCTGGAAAACCAAGGAATCCAAAGTTGGCGAAGGCGTTCCCGAATCCTGGGGCGACTGGCTGCAACGAGCAATCAATTGGGAGACTATGACTGCAATTGCGCTGCTGGAAGCCGGCGCAAACATCCTGGTGCTGCGCCATCCTGAAAGTTTGAAGCAGGTAGAGGCAGCGATTCAGGATTTGATGACCGCACCCGATATGGTCTCGGTCTAAACGAATTATAGAACATCTATTATCGAATATCATCGGAGAGAGAACAATGGCTCTTTCAGGCATACAAATCTATAAACTGCTGCCGCAAACGAATTGCAAAGAATGTGGATTCCCGACCTGTCTGGCTTTTGCGATGAAACTGGCTGCTAAACAGGTGGAATTGAGCGCCTGCCCTTACGTGACGGAGGAATCAATAGCCTTGCTGGCGGAGTCATCCGCCCCGCCGATCCGGCTGGTTTCGCTGAAGTCCGACGGATATGAAACAAAAGCCGGCAACGAGGTGGTGCTTTTTCGGCACGAAAAGACCTTCTACAATAAACCGGGTTTGTTCGTCAAGGTTGTTGACACTGAATCGCCTGAGGCAATAAAAGCAAAAATAAGCGCGGCAGACAGGTATGTTGTGAACTATGTCGGAATTGAACTCACTGTGGATGGTTTTGCAATTGAAGCCGCCAGTGGAGATCCGGAGAAGTTCAGCGCCGCAGTTAAGCTTGCGCGTGAAGCGAGCAAACGCCCCCTGATTCTGGTGAGCCGCGATCCGAGCATCATCAGCGCCGGTCTGAAAGCGTTGGAAGCTGGCGAAAGTGCATTAATTCATGGCGCGGATAAGTCGAATTGGGAAGTAATGGCCGCGCTTGCACAGGAACATAAGGCAGCGCTGGCGGTCATCTCGACGGACCTGGAAACTTCTGCAGACCTGACGGAAAAGATCCGCGGCAAAGGCGTGGAGGATCTGGCTATCGATCCGGATACGACTGGGTTGGGAGCGATGCTGACCTTCAACACAATAGCGCGGCGCATGGCGTTGAAGAAGAATTTTAAACCTCTGGGTTTTCCGATTATTGTCTTCCCTAAGGATCTGGTTGCGGCGACCCAGGCGATTTCGAAATACGCTGGGTTTGTTGTCATAGACGATTTCAAGCCTGATGAGGTGTATCCATTATTGGTCCTGCGCCAAAACATCTATACCGATCCCCAAAAACCGATCCAGGTCCAGCCAGGCGTGTATGAAATCAACAATCCGAACTCTGAAGCCCCGGTTCTGGTGACTACCAATTTCAGCATTACTTATTTCAGTGTTGCGAATGAGGTTGAGGGATCGGGTTTGCCCGCCTGGTTGATGGTGTGCGATGCAGAAGGAATGAGCGTGCTGACCGCCTGGGCTGCGGGGAAATTCGACGCTGAGCGAATTGCAAAATCGGTCAAGGGCAGCGATCTGGCAAGTAAAGTCAGCCCGAAACGAGTCGTGCTACCGGGCCACGTTGCAGTGCTTTCAGGCGAACTGGAAGAAGAGCTGCCCGGATGGGACGTGCGGGTCGGGCCACGCGAGGCGGTTGATATTCCAAAATTCCTTAAAGAGGCGCTTTAGCCAAATAACCTGGCAATTTACTGATGAAGGAATTTACTGTAAGATTTGATCTGGGAGATAAAGCCGTTCAGGTGCCATCAGGCACGCTACTTTCCGAAGCGGCGCAGCTGGCGGGGATCGATGTAAATCAACCTTGCGGAGGGCAGGGACGCTGCGGGCGGTGTGCGGTGCAGATTTTGGATGGTACTGTGCGCCGCCGCAGCACACTGCGCTTAACGACTGAGGATGTCGCGCTGGGTTACGCGTTGGCGTGTCAGACGGTTGTCGAGGGCGACGTGGATGTCCACGTGCCTGCCCAAGAGAAAATCGAACGACGCCTGACAACCGACCTGACGGTTGCGGAAGTCCGCGTACCCTCCGATTATCTTTTCTCCGCCGATCAATCTATTCGTAGAGTGAAATTGAATCTGTCCGAACCCAATATGGACGATCAGACAGATGATCTCAGCCGCCTCCTCACGGCTTTGCGGCAGCAAGTTGGATTAGCGCCAGTCACGGTTTCGCTTGCAACGCTGCGGAAGCTGGGAGGTATACTGCGGGAGGGGCAGTGGGAGGTTACAGCCCTCCTCGATACCGGGACTGAGGTTGGCGAAGACCTCCAGCCTGCCCGGCTAATTGATCTGTTGCCGGGGTTAGTAGCTGATATAGAGCCTATTTGGGGCGCAGCCATCGACATTGGAACGACGACCGTAACGGTCTGGCTGGTAGATCTGGTGTCAGGACAGGTACGTGCGCAGGCGTCGGAATACAACGGTCAAATTTCACGCGGCGAAGATGTCATCTCGCGCATCGTCTATGCCGGCAAGAACAGCGGCGATGAAGAACTCCGGCAGTTGGTGCTGGCGACCATTAACAGCCTGATCGAGCGGGTCAGCCAGCGAGCCGGAGAGCAGGCGCAGGATTTATCGGGGCGGACTGTAAAAGCGGTCGTTGCAGGGAACAGCACGATGATCCATCTGCTGCTCGGCATTCCGGCGGCAAGCATTCGACTATCCCCATTTATCACCGCGGTTAACCAGCCGCCATTGCTTACCGCGCAAGAGGTTGGGATCGATATCCATCCTGAGGCGACGGTTGATTGTCTTCCAGGAATTGCTTCTTATGTAGGCGCTGATATTACCGCCGGCGTACATGCTTCGGGGATGGATCTCTCTGAGAAGATAACGCTTTTTATGGATGTTGGCACAAATGGAGAAATTGTGCTCGGGTCGGAAGAATGGCTGGTTGCGTGCGCCTGTTCTGCGGGACCGGCGTTTGAAGGCGCCGGGGTGGCTAATGGAATGCGAGCGACCCGGGGCGCAATCGAAGAAGTGTGGATCAATAACAATGACCTGGAACCGAACTACCGGGTGATTGGCGGCGCAAAACCGGCTGGAATTTGTGGGAGCGGGCTGATTTCCCTGCTGGCAGAGATGTTCATCACCGGGATAATCGACAAAGCCGGTAATTTTAACTTGCACCTGGAAACCCCGAGAATCCGCGAGGGCGCTCAGGGTCCCGAATATGTTCTGGCTTGGAAGGATGAGACACAAACCGGAAAGGATATCGCAATCACGCGCGTTGATGTGGACAATCTGCTGCGGACTAAAGGGGCGATCTATGCCGGCTATAATGTTCTGGCTGAGAGCGTTGGCGTTTCAATGGAGATGATCGAACAAATGCTGATAGGAGGTTCTTTCGGTAAATACATCAATATCGAAAAAGCGATTCAAATTGGGTTGCTGCCGGATTTACCGTGGGATCACTTCCAGTTCCTGGGCAACACCTCGGTTCGGGGGGCGTATTATGCGTTGCTGGACCGTAAATCGCGCGAACGTATCACCGAAATCGCCTCAAAAATGACGTATATCGAACTTTCAGCCGACAACAGGTTCTATGATGCATTTATGTCGGCGCTGTTCTTGCCGCACACCGATCTTTCGAAATTCCCAAGCGTCAACGGAATGTTCGCAGGATGACGAATATCCCGTAAAAGTTACACATTGCAGGGAAAAAATACCGCCTGGCTGATTATCAGACGCAAAAAAAGGATGGAAAAGATGTACATCATTGGCGAAAATATTCACATCATCTCTGAGAAGGTAAAGGAGGCGTTGGCAAACCGGGATGCAAAATTCTTTCAAGACCTTGCCGTGCGGCAGGTGGAAGCCGGCGCCCAGGCGCTCGATCTGAACCTGGGTCCGCGCAAAAAGGATGGCGAAGAAGTCTTCCCCTGGATGGTCGATGCGGTCGAGGCGGTGGTGGATGTGCCGCTCAGCTTCGATTCGACCAACCTGCTGGGGATTGAAGCCGGTTTGAAGAAGGTCACTAAAGCGCAGCCGATCATCAATTCCACCTCGGCAGAACCGGAGCGCCTGGAAAAAGTGCCGCTGCTGGCGAAGCAATATAACGCGCGCCTCATTGCGCTGACGATGGGTACATCGGGGATCCCAATCGCGGCAGACGAACGGGTCAACATCGCGGTCGAGACCCTGATCCCGCGCATGATGGAAATCGATTACCCAATGGAGAATCTGATTATCGACCCGCTGGTATTGACGGTTTCGGGATGCCAGGAATATTGTCCACATTTAATTGAAGCGGTGAGGACGCTGCAATACGCCTGGGATCCTCCACCCAATATTTCTGTTGGATTGTCCAACGTGTCAAACGCGGTGCCGAACGAGAACCGCCCGCTGATCAACCGGGTGTATGGCGCGATGTTGATGGGTGTGGGTCTTCAGATGATGATCGCCAATCCAATGGATATCGAACAACAAGAGACCATTCGGATTATTGAAGAACGCGATGAGAGCACAGCAGTTGGCAGACTCTATCTAAAAATTGCCGATCGGATCGCCGCGATGGAAGAGCCTCAATTCGACGATGTCGATCCATCCGATCCGGAGCAAATGGCGATCTGGAAGACCGTACAAATTCTGCTGAACAAAGTTATCTATGCAGATGGCTACCTGAATCAATAGAGTTGTTCTCACTTCAGACCCTCTGATTGTGCTATAAATCAGAGGGTTTTAGTCCTATATTAAGATACAATGGTTATTGGTTGAAGTAATAAAACAGTACAAAGGAGAAACAATATGCCTGGATTCACACCGGGGCGCCGCTGGCAGCCCGCATTTATGCCTTTCAAGAAAGAACCATTCGGGACGCGTGTGCTGGTAACCGTAGAACGGCTTGTCAAGGGGCCATTGTTTGGCTGCCGGATGTGCGGCAACTGTTTGCTCCAGGAAACAGCCTTTATCTGTCCAATGGAGTGTCCGAAAGGGCTTCGAAATGGCCCATGCGGCGGATCGACCCCGGAGTTTTGCTACGTGGATGAAACCCGTCCATGCGTTTGGTACAAAATCTACGAACGCGCCTTCAAAATGGGTCGTGAGGAAATGCTGCTGGAAGTGCTCCCGCCGCTTGATTGGGACAAGGCGGGCGGAGAAACCTGGGGCGACGTAGTTCGCCAGGTGCAAAAGGTGGGCACGAAGCACTTCGTCGGCGAAATGCTTTCGGGCAATCCCGCAAGACGGACTACGGCGTGGGACTCGGTCTTCCGACCGGTGCGCCAACCGGAGTGGTGGCAGGGAGATTCGGAATATCATCCGCCGGCGTATAGCGAACCTGCCTCCGAATTGGAGCGCCGTTTGAAAGCTGGAGAGTTTGTCGTTACCTGCGAGGTCGCGCCGCCGCAGACGATTGCCACTAAAAAACTGATCGAAAACATCAACCTTGTTAAACCCTACGTCCCAGCCATAAACTTTACCGATTCCCCATCGGCGACGCCCCGCATGTCGAGTTGGGCGTGCAGCACAATCTGTGTTCAAAACGGCGCGGAGCCGGTAATGCAGATCGCCGCGCGAGACCGAACGCGGGTTGGATTACAAGCTGAAGTATTGGGCGCAACTGCGCTCGGGGTGAGAAACATCTTATGCCTTTCAGGCGACAGCATGGTATTGTCGCCGGATCCGCGGGGAAAGATGGAGATCGTGGACGTCGATTCGGTGCAGATGCTCTGGGTACTGCGCCGGATGCGGGATGAAGGTGTGTATATGGACGGACGCACCATGAAGTTCCCGCCCAAATTTTTCCTGGGCGCGGCAGCCTCTCCTTTTGCATCAGAGCCGAAATTCCAGGCGCTGCGCGAGCATAAAAAGGTCAATGCCGGCGCTCAATTCTTCCAGACGAACCTGGTTTATGACCCCGATGGATTGGAAATCTGGCTGAATGAAATGGCAAAACGGAACATCCTCGATAAGGTTTACATCCTTATCGGGATCACCCCGCTGAAAAGCTATAAAGTGGCGCAATATATGGACAAGGAAGTTCCAGGGGTGTTTGTGCCAGAGCATATCCTGAAACGCATGGAAAAAGCGGGCGACGGGGCAGCGGAAGAAGGCGTTCAGATTGCACTCGAGTTGATTGAAGCAGTCAAGAACAAGCAAGGCGTCAATGGCATTCACCTGATGGCAGTGGGATGGGAAGAGATTGTGCCGCGCATCATCACTGAAGCAGGTTTGGAACCTAAAACGGTCGCGGTCTAGCTCTGCTCGACAGTCCGTGGAAAATTCCTGGATCGATCAATATATTCTTTTGGCGCTGCGAATGGATCGAGCGTTTCAGGCGGTCGATTCATCGCCGTTTCTGGATGCGTATTATGGTCCTCCAGAATTAATGCGTGTGTGCGAAAGCGAAGAGCCCTGGACGTTTTCGGCGCTTGCGGGACAGGCGCAATCTTTGCAGGATCAGCTCGAAAAGGAGGATTTCAGTCCCTCACGATCTCAATATTTAGCTAAGCACGTTAAGTCAATGGAAACTATCGCGCGGGTGCGCGCCGGCGCCGAGGCGCCGTTTTTCGAGATCATCGAAAACGTTCTGGATATCCAGCCGGCGTGGATCTCAGAGAGTGAATTTTTAGAAGCCCTGGCGATCATGGATCAAGCTTTACCTGGGCGAGGCGATGTCAGAAAACGATTTCAACGCTGGCAGAAACGCGCCGTTTTTCCAGCCGATAAACCAGATGAACTGCTGGAGACGCTGAAGATCATCTTGGCTGAAGCGCGCAAGCGAACCCGCCAGATGATTGAATTACCTGAGAATGAGGAAATTGAAATCATCCCAGTACGCGGGGTATCCTACGGCGCGGCGAATTGGTATATGGGAAATTACTTCTCGCGCATGGAATTAAACCTCGACCGCCCGGTTTATTTGTTCTCGCTTCTTTATCAGTTGTGTCATGAAGCCTACCCGGGGCATCACACTGAATTTTGCTGTAAAGAGCAGCATCTTTTTCGTGAAAAAGGTTATTTGGAGCAATCGGTGTTTTTCTCGCTGGGTCCCCAGCTCACAATTGCTGAAGGGATCGCCTCGCTGGCGATGGAAATGATCTTCTCCCCACAGGAAGCGGCTACCTGGATCGAAGAACATATCTTGCCCTTTTGTAAAATAAAAGCACGTGAATTCGATCTTGCATTAATCCTAAAAGCCTTCACGATTGCGTCGCCGGACGATATGAGCAGCAATATGGCGCAATTGATCGAAGTGGGGCGTTCGTTCGAGAGTGTGCTGGACTACGCTCGCACCTATTCACCTTATTCGACGGAGCAGATCTCCAGTTTGTTTCCCTGGCTGGCATCCCCCTTATCACGGCTTTATGCTTTTACATACTCGCACGGTAAGCGTTTGCTCAAACCCTTGATCTATGGTCCAGAGAAGAATTCCTATATCAGAAAATTATTGACCGAACAGGTGTTGCCATCCACATTGTCCGGATACTAACTTCGATTGTGTTGTGAATCACGTCAAAGATGTGTCTTTTAGTCCGTTGTAATCTCCGCTTATCTCAAATATAATGGGATAGAGCATTCTCTAAGTACTCGTGAAAATCTATTCAAAAAAACGGAGGCATAGAATGACCGATCGTAAGAAACCGACCATCCCCATGCTCTTCAAAAAAGTTGAAGATGGCGCGCCGATCACCTGGTTAACTTGTTACGATTATCCAACGGCATATTTGCAGGAGCAGGCTGGAATCGATATGATCCTGGTGGGAGACAGCCTCGGGATGACGATGCTTGGATACGATTCGACGCTGCCGGTGACGATGGATGACATGATTCGTCACAGCCAGGCGGTGAGGCGCGGCGCTCCCAACGTTTTTGTCATTGGAGACATGCCATATATGAGCTATCAAGCCAGCACCGAATCGGCTATTCGCAATGCGGGGCGGTTTATGGCTGAAGCCGCGTGCGATGCGATCAAACTGGAAGGCGGCGTCGAGGTTTGCGAGCGGATCGAAGGCATCGTTAAAGCTGGGATTCCAGCAATTGGACATTTGGGTCTGACCCCGCAAAGCGTCAGCGCGCTGGGCGGATATAAGGTTCAGGGGAAGGGCGCGCTGCAAGCCAAGAAAATCATCGATGCAGCTAAGGCGCTCGAAGACGCCGGCGCGTTTATGATCTTGCTAGAAATGGTCCCCGATCGGGTATGTGAGCTGATAACCCAACGCGCTGAGCACTGCATCATCATGAGCCTGGGTTCGGGTCCCAATGCGCATGGTCAATTGTTGATTTATCATGACATGTTTGGGCTTTACCCGCGGTTTAAGCCACGCATGGCAAAGGTGTTTGGCAACGCTGGCGAGGTGATCCTGAATGGGCTGAAGGGCTACGTTGCCGAAGTCACCGACCGCACATTCCCTCAGCCGGAACATTGGTTTGGGATCAAGGATGAAGAATTTGACGAATTGCAGGGAATGTTGTAGAAGATTATCCGCATTTTAGATAGCAGCCTGAGGAGAGCGGTCATGGACGAAAGTATGCGTGAGAGACTGAAGATTCCATATGCGCGTTTGGATGAGATCAACGCGGTCTTGTTGAATCCGGACATGAGAGTGGTCAATGATGTTCTCGCAGTCGTCGAGAAGTACGGCACGGTTGAAGAAATCAATCGTCAAGCGGCGGAGGCTGCCAAACTGCCGAATCTGCTGGAAAAGGTTAAAAGCAAAAATTCGGAATACATGCGCGATTTGGATTGGCTGATTGACCAACGGGACAAGAAGGTTTTTATCAGCATCCCAGAATACCGCAGAAAAATTCTGGGAGACAAATCCGAGCAATTCCAATTCATGGATGACTTTGCAGTGACGCTGGAGATCAGCGCGACCCAGTACTTTCCCTGGTTGATGGAAATTGCCCGGCGTTCGAAAGCTGAACAGATGCTAATGCCGGGCAGATACATCAAAGTACGGAAGATGAAAGAGCAGGAAAACGATGGGGATTTGCCGGCAATTGCCGCAGCCATGCAAATCATCGGCGCCAGCTATGTCGAAACGCTGGACACCAAGGGCACAGATGGCTCGAATATTCACTTGGGCGGTCCAGCGACCATCACCGGCTACTTCGGCGGCGTCGGTCAGCCAAACCATTACCCATTAAAGTGGCTGGATGAGTTCCTGTATTACTACACAAATTATGGGGTGAGGCAGGTGCTGAACGTCAATCCTGGCACGGTATTGGTCGGATACCTGCTTTACCGCCTCGGAGTGGACATCGAATATAAGATTTCAGTGTTTATGGGGAATGACAACCCATATGCCGGGCTGTGGACGTTGTTAGGCGCTAAACTCTTTGCTCGAGACGATGGCAGCTCTCCGTTGATCGGTTTCAACTGGAGCAATTCGGTGAATAACGAGACTATGGAGATCACTGCCCAGTTCAGGAAGCAACTGGGTTTTGAGGACGTGGTGAGGTTTGAACACCACATCACCGAAACGTATAAGAGCATCGTTCGCCAGCCATATAACCGGCGGGCTGAATTGGTCGAACTGGCGGATCATGTCGCCAATATCTCCGCCAAGCATGAAGGCGGCGACGAATACGACGAGCTAGTGAGGCAGCATCCATCGGACATTCTGGATTATTTCCGCGACAAAAGCGAGATCATCGCTTCTGGCGACTGGGATGCAATGCAGGAGAACTTCATCGACAAATGGGCAGCCACAAACCGCACGGCGCAGGCTTTAACCGAATGCGGTCTTTCGTTTGTGGCTGCACAGAATTTACACGAAGCGTAATTGCGCGCTAGGATTTACGCAATCGAGGACAACTCGACCGTCCTTCCGGTTTGCGCAGATCGATACAGCGCCAGAGCAGTACGGATGTGATCTCGGGTTTCCGCCAACGTGATATATGTCGGCGCGCCGTGCAGGATGGCGTTATTCAGGTCCTCAATCTCGCCGACATATAGTTCCTGTTCTGGGACGGGGAGCTCCACAGGCTCTCCGTCTTTTGGATAAAAAACTAGCTGGCGCGCTTCATCCATTTGAGTAAACGGGCGGTTCAGGCTGAGGCGTCCCGCGGTTCCAATCGCCTCGAAATGAGTAAAAACTGGAGTCCTGAAGGAGCTGGAAATCTGGGCGAACCGGTTGCCCGCGAAACACAACTCGCCGGCGAAGGTTTCATCGACGCCGCTTTCGCCAATCCACTGTGAACCGAAGACGGCGATTGGGGGAGCGCCAAAGAAGTATTGAGCCAGGCTCAGCGGGTAAACGCCCACGTCCCACAGGCTGCCGCCTCCCATTTCAGGGCTAATTCGGACATCGGGGCGGCGGTCAAGGGGAAACGAGAACGTCCCCCAGGTGTGGCTCAACTCGCCCAGATTCCCTTGACGAATGAAGTCACCGGCGATTTTTGTTTGGGGGTGATGCCGGTACATGAAGGCTTCTGCCAGGCAGCGCCCATTTTTCTGGCTGGCGGCGATCATCGCATCGACTTCGGGCAGTGTGATCGCGAACGGTTTTTCGCACAGAACGTGAACCCCGCTCTCGAGCGCTCGGATTGTCCATTCTGCGTGGAGATGATTTGGCAGGCTAATATAGACGGCGTCGATTGCGCCGGAATCCAGCATCTCTTGATAGCTTCCGTATGCACGGGGAATATTCCACGTGCGGGCGTAGTTTTCCGCTTTGCTCTGATCGCGGCTGGCAACGGCGGTCAGTTCGCCCTCTTTAGAGGCGCGGATCGCCGGAATGACCCTTCGATTGATGTTTGCCGTGGACAACAAACCCCATCTAGCTCTGTTCATCGCTGCTCCTGTTTGAAAATCATTTGATTGGGTGGATCTTATCTTCAGTGTGCAGTATTTGTAACTCGATTTTCCTTTGCGCCGCGCGCTCCAACTCGGATTGGAAATTTGCGAAACTCTGAACCGGCATTTCGAAAGTGAAGCTTACATCCGCCGCAAATTCCTGGTTCTCGATTCGTCCTTCATGTTTTTCGATGATCGATTTGGCAAAATTATAGCCTCTATATGGCAGGACCAGCTTGGCAGTGTGGGTAGGTGTTTTCCTGGCAATGGGCAGGGCGGCTAAGACCTGTTGAACGGATTCGGTATAGGCACGTACCAGCCCGCCGGCGCCAAGCTTTATGCCGCCAAAGTAGCGCGTTACCACCACCGCGATATCTCCCAAGCCGCTGTTTGAAAGCACGACCAGCGCCGGACGACCCGCGGTTCCCGACGGTTCGCCGTCGTCGCTCGAATGGGCGATCACGGAGGCGCCGAACCCGATCAGATAAGCTGGGACGTTGTGCGAAGCATCCGGGAATTCGGCTTTGATGCGCGCAATGAACTGGCGCGCCTGTTCGATCGTGAAAGCGGGCGCGGCGGTAGTGATGAAGCGGGATTTTTGAATTCGGAGTTCGGTGCGCGTCTCTCTGGCAGGGATGTGGTAGTGAGTCATTTCTGGGTCCGGCGGGATTGAATACATTCTAAGGATATCAGACTCCTAGCATAATGCAACACACCCGGCAAAGAATCCCTATACAAGCCTTCAGATGCCTCGCGCCGCGATCATCATTAGAAAGATCACCAGCAGAACAATTCCTAGCCCGATGCGCGGCACTACCTTAAGCAGTGCGATCATCCGGTCAAGCTCAGCATCGGACATTGTGTCCGCATGAATGGCGACCGGCTCGAGCCGATTTTCTACGAAGAAGTGAAACAGCGTGAGCAGCAACCCTAACAATCCGCCTGCCAGGATGCTGATTCCCCAGCGGCTATTAAGCAACGCGCCTAAGTCTCGCCATCCCGTCAACAGATAGCTCAGCACGGCGCCGGATGCTATGGCTGTGGCTGACAAAATGGACGCTAATCGAAAAACGCGAGGGAACACGTTTTGAAGAAAGACGATACGCTCGGGTTTGGCAAGTTTGAGCGCGATGGGAATGAGCACGAAGTTTACGGTTATCACTTCCCCCAGCCAAGACACCCCCGAAATAATGTGGATCCAGCGCACAACGATAATCAGATGCATAGTTGCTTCTCCATTATAAATTTGTGAAACCGATCATGGGATACGGGTTTGCAGCTGCAGGACAATGACTGGATTATTCGCTATCTTTCGCAGTATATGGTTATAATGGGTCAGAATAGTATTATATATACTTCCTTGTAAAAAGTCTACTCAAACAAGGATGCTAATTTGACGACCAATCACTGTCTCACCTTTCTTCTTGGGCGTTCTAGCCGTTCAAAAACCAGGCGGGAGGTGTTAGAATTTAGATGCAATTCACCGATCAAAATTGAGAGGAAGACCATGAAGCCACGCGAGCGCGTTTTGACGGCATTACACCATGAAACACCGGACCGCTGCCCGATGCAGGTCTCATTCACGCCTGAGTTTGCCCAGCGATTGAGCAAGGAATTGGGTCTGGAGGATGAGAAGCTGCACAATCCACACGGGGGCGGCAACACCTACGAACTGGAGCGCGCTTTGGGCGAGGATATGCTGTTGACTTCAGTTGGGTGGGCAAATTCCTATTATCAGGATGCGCGCGAATATGTGGACGATTGGGGAATCGGCTGGCGGTCGGTGGATTACGACACGCCTTTTGGCATGGGGCGTTACACCGAAATGGTGGGACGCCCGCTGGCTGACGCTGAGGAGATTGACCGCTATGAGGCCCCCGACCCGCAGGCGCCGGGTTTGTACGACGAAGCCGCTTGGGTGCTGCGGACATTCAAAGACGAATACTGGATTGTGGGCGTCACCGTCACGACCATCTTCGAGACGGCTTGGGCGCTGCGCGGCTATGAACGCCTGCTTTCGGACATGGCGCTGAACCCCGAGCTGGCTGAACGTGTTCTAGACATCCCATACCGATATCATCTGACGGCAGCCAAACAGCTCACGCGCATGGGTGTGGACATGATCTGGCTGGGCGATGACGTTGGCGCGCAGAAGGCGATGCTGATCTCGCCAGGTATGTGGCGCAAATTCTTTAAGCCGCGCATGGCGCACCTGATTGCGGAACTCAAAGCGATTAACCCTCAAATGAAGGTTGCATACCACTCCGACGGAGTAATTTATCCGATCATTCCAGACCTGATCGAAATCGGTTTAGACGTGCTCAATCCAATTCAGCCCGCCAGCATGGACCCGGTTCGGCTCAAGCGGGAATTTGGCAAGCATCTGTGTTTTTGGGGCTCGATTGACGAACAACACACCCTGCCGTTTGGCTCGCCCGAGGACGTCAAGGCAGAGGTATTAGCCCGAATTGAGACCCTGGGGAAAAATGGCGGCTTGATTCTGGGACCGACTCACCACGTCCAATTGGACACCCCGATGGAAAACTTCTGGGCAATGATCAACACCATCACCCAAACACGATGCTCATGAAGAATGAAATCCATCTCCATCGCGAACATCGATCTCGATGATCTCTCCATTGGCTGGAATCAGCTCGCGAACCCTTTCGAACGGGGTGCTGCTGAAATAGGCGCGCAAGACCGCCAGTGTGTAACCATGCGCGACGATAGCCACTGAACCAGTGGGGTGGCGGGAAAGGATGTCTCGAATAGCCGCCAGAGAGCGCTGCTGGACCTGGGCGCCGGTCTCGCCTTCTGGAGCGGCGACGTTGAATTGGTCTTTACGGCGCTCCTCGAGTTCTTTTAGATAGCTCTTTTCGATCTCCTGTCTGGTGAGCCCTTCCCACACTCCCAGATTGATTTCTCGCAGGCGCGGGTCAGCCTGAATCGCGATTCCTTTGTTTTGACTGAGCAGGCGCGCGGTCTCGCGGGCGCGCCGGAGATCGCTGGTGTAGATCGCATCGATGGGATAGTCCTCCAGGTCAGCAACCAATTGGCGAGACTGCTCGTGCCCATTCTGGTTGAGAGGAACATCCGTATGACCTTGCCAGCGACCTTGGGCATTCCAATCGGTTTCCCCGTGCCGGATCAGGATCAATCGCGTCATCGTTTTCTCGTCTCATTGTATTCAGGAATGCTGATCATCGGTGGGCGATCCAGTTCGGAAATCTCCTCTACCTCCAGAAACAAGCGCCCAGTTTCATAGCGAATTAATTTCATGGTTCGGTTCACATCCTCAAGTACGGAATAGCCGGAATAGTCATCCAGCTTATGGGTTACTGCCTGGATAATCGCAAAAGACATTTTGCTCAACGCCTCCAGGGATTGATTGTGGTGGACGCGCTCTTGTAAATCAACCTGAGCAATGCAGCCCAATCCACAGGTCTTAAACACGTCGATTATAAGACCGATCTCTACACCATAGCCTGAGAAAAAGGGCAGTTTCTCCAGGAGCGACCGGCGGCCTCCGTATTCGCCCGAGAGCGGTTGAATCAAGCCCGAGAGCTCAGGGAAAAACAAGTTCAGGAGCGGTCTAGCGGTCAATTCGGTGACGCGCCCACCGCCGCCGGCGACCAGGCGTTCACCAACTTTTATCGGTCGGCGGTAGAACCCTTTGACAAATTGAATATCTGGGTTAGCCAATAGCGGCCCTGCCAACCCATAGATGAAGCGCGGGTGGATGTTTACAATATCTGTATCGATCCACAGGATGATGTCGCCTTTAGTGACATACAGGCTTTTCCACAAAGCCTCTCCTTTACCGCGCCGCGCGCCGCACCTGGGGAGAACTTGTTGATGGACATATACCGGTATCCCCAGGCTGGCGGCAATCTGACGGGTTTCATCCTGAGAGTTTGAATCGATCAGCACAATTTCATCGAGGAGAGAGCTGTGGTCCATCAGCTCCTCTTTAATCGTTCCGATCACCTTTCCGACTGTTTTAGCCTCGTTTAGCGCCGGTAAAGCAACGCTGATGGTCAGGTTTTGACTGTGTTTCAAACGGACCAGTTCATCCAGGTCTGAAAATTCTTTGGCATGATAGGTATTTTGGGCAAACCAGCGGTCGACGAGCACCGAAATAGCCTGGCTGCCGGCTGCTTCCGGGTGAGGGTCGATTACCATAGGTCGGTGGGTTTTCACTACGACGAGCCCAGTAGTACTGTTTTCCAACAGGCGCTGGGCGACGGCGCCCAAACCCTCGAACTGCTCGGTTGGCTGGGCAGTCGCACCCATGACGATCAAATCAAAACGCGGCGCAAAATCCATAATCGCGGCAGCCGGTTCATCGCTGGTAATCTCGCGCTTTTCTAGCTCAGGCAGGTTTTTTAGGACGCGGTTGATGCCACGGAAAGGCGCATCCATCTGGGCAGAGCCGCTTTCGGGGCGGATGTGGAGCGAAGTCGCAACCGCGCTTTGGCTATGACACATAGCGAGGGTAATGCGGATAGCCAGTTCCGCATGTGGTCCGCCGCGAACTGGTGCCAGAATAGTGTCCACCTTTTTTGGTACAGGTCCGCGAACCAGTAAAACGTCACAAGGCAGCTCCTGAAATACCTCGAATGGGGTTACCTGAAGCTGATCGAAATGACCTGGCCATTCGAGAATGATTAGATCAGGCTGCTGGTCGTGGACGATCTGTTTGAATTCATCCCATGGGCAGCTCGAAACCGCAACGAATGACAGGCAGCGGAGTTGGGTGCCGCGCATAAGCTGGCGAAGTTTGAGACGGAGCCCCTGTGCTTTGTAAGCGCCTTCGCTTATCGATCCCTGTTCAGCGATTCCAACCATGCCAGCCAGCAAAATAGAGTTATCTCTGGTGATCCAACGCGCAATTTCAAGCGCAGCGCCGGTTTCGGTGGTTTGAAAAACTGGCAGAATTGTCTTTCGAAAGGGGTTATTAACATAGACTTGTTTCATTTCAACTTCCGATCTCGTTCATTCATTGACAAAAGACTGATCTTTGCCAACTGTGAAGCGCCTGTTCAGCGGGGTTGAACAGCTTGCAGACACATCGGCTCAATCTGCTGGCGGTAAATGACCTCCCAGTCGTAAAATTGGCGAACCCTTTTCCGCAGGCTATAAACCTGATTGTATTTCAGGCGTTGATGGATCATCAGCGCGATTGTTTCGGGCGAATCGCCCGGGCTGAAATAATCCGCATCATCTCTGGCAAGTTCACGTAAAGCTGGAATATCGGTGCAGAAAATCGGGAGACCGCTCAAGCCCGCCTCAAGCACCGGGATGCCAAAACCCTCCTCCAGGCTGGTAAGCAGCAAACCATCAGCCAGATGATAGAAATCCGCAATGACCTCATCGGGCAGGAATTCCTGGCTTAGCTCCGCCAGGAAATGAACAGCCGGCTGCCTATCGGCGCGGAAAAGCTCCAGACTATTCCGCAGTTCGAGCAACTCTGAAAAATAACGCAGGTTTGCAGGATTGTGCGGGCCTATCGGTCCGGTGATCAACAGTTGAGCGGCTGGCATCCGTTTGCGCAGGCAGGCGATTGATTGCAGCGCAAGTTCAATATTCTTGCGCCGGGTCAATCGCACTGGCATCAACAACAGCGGCGCGGCTTCGAGCAGGTTTAATTTCTCAAGTATCGCGCAGGTTTTTGGGGGAAGTTTAAGAAATTCCGGGATATCGATACCGTTTGGTATTACAAGAATCTTTTCTGGTGGAATATCCATCAGCTTAGCCAACTCCTGCCGGCGCTGCTCAGATACCACAATCTGGCTGCGCACACCCGGCCACGCGGTTGATAAAGCAGTCCAAGGATAGCGATTGTACAGTTCGCTTTGATAGCGCGGCGTTGTCCAAGCCAAATCATGATGCCACAAAACCACGGGTGGGCGTGCTTCTGCGTTGGCGAAATTCATCAGCGCGACCGTAAGCGGCAAATTCTTGTTTAGCGATGCGACATTATGAGCGATTAGAAGGTCGATTCCATGCAGATGACTTCGCAGTAATGTTTCGATTTTCTCAACCATATGATCAAAAGAGACTGGAAGGTGTCCGCGATCCAATTCGGCTTTAATCTGCAGGATTTCTGAGTGACGGCTGTCAAATAATGGCACATGGACAAACTCGACCTTGGGAATTACCGCTTCGCCGCGCCCGGCTAAAATCCGAACCTGATGACCGGCAGACGTCATCAGGCGGGCATGGTGGCGGATTACACTTTCCACACCACCCACAACCGGCGGCGCCGCGTAATGTAGAATGGCAATATGCATCTCGATTATTCCAACTCCCTTTCTGGTACAACCATTCGATCCAGTCAGCCCCCAATTTCGATGAGCACTCGCAAGCAGGCGGCTTGTTCAGTTATTCAAACGCTTGGTTTGTTCATTGGTTGCCTGGATTGCAAGGTCGATCAAGATCGCAGCAGACCAACCAAAGATCGGAGCGGCTTTTGGCGGATTGGCGCCAGTGATCGGGTGATAATATTCATAGATGTCTGGCTGGCTGCAAATCATATCTAGCGTGCGGCGTCGAAGCTCGCGCGCCAGATCAGCATAGCCGCTCCTAAATAGTCCTTCAATCAACAGGTAGTTAATATTGATCCATGTTGGTCCGCGCCACATCTGGTCGGGATTGAATTTTGGATCATTCCTCGCAACAGTGGCAACCGGGAAAGGTGTCCAGAATTGTTGCTCATCAATGAGGTTTTGGACGAGGCGGGCTGAGATGCTTTGAGGAATCCGACCAGTGATCAAAGGGAAGAGATTAAATGGCGTGCGCGCATCGACGCGTTGACCATTTCGGCTGGCCCAGAAAAAACCAGCCTCTTCATCCCACATTGATTTTATCATACGATTTATCAGATCATTAGCCTGGCTGTCCCAGGCTTGCGCATCTGATTTCTCTCCGATCACGCCAGCGATTTTCGAAAGATAATTGAGCTGCAGGTACAGGTAGGTATTCAGGTCTGGAGCTTCGACTGGCATACCGTCATCCCAAAGCGGGCTGTCATCCAAACCCGATGAGAATGGATGTTGGTATTCACATAAACCGTTGTGATCTGTGTCGCTGTGTTCAAACCACCAGCGGTTCCAGCGGGTTAATGGTTCATAGATTTCATTTAGGAACTCGGTGTCCTTGCTAGTTTCATACAACTTCCAGGCTGCCCAGGTAATCAGCGGGGGCTTAGTGACGTCCGCATCAATCGGAAAATCCAGATGTGTTACCACGCCCTCATCGTGAACGGCATCTGGCAGCATACCGTCCGCGCGCTGGTGGTCGAGCAGAACCCGCAATTGATCCTTTGCAAGGTTCATGTCGACGTGTCGATAGGCGATTGCATGGAAATATGCATCCCACTGCCAAACCCCCAGATAGAAAAACTTTGAAGGAGTCATCGATTCTCGCGTGGTGTAATAGCGAGTCGATATCAGACCGGCGCGCATCACCCACCAGGCATAATAATATTGAGGTTGGTAGGGGTCTGCAACAGGCGGGACGGAGGCAAACCAGTCATGCCAGCGGCTGGCTGCACGTTCGAGGGCGGCAAATGGATCTGGGATGTAGCGATTTAAGCCAAGTCGAGGCGTGATGTTAATTTGAAAGGAGTCGCCCGCTTGCGAGAGGAACCTCGTTTGGCTGACCAGTTGGGTGTCAGCCGGCGCGCTGATTTCATTGCTTAGTAATTGTGCGTTGGTGGTATAGGCGATATTACGCTGGATTTGCCCGGTGGTGCGCAGAACTCCACCACGCCGGTCAACCTGCCCTTCGTCGACGTTGGCGAGGAAATTTAATCCGAAATTACCGGCGGGAAGGAGAATTGAAAGCGTTTCCTGGTCTTGAAAAAAGATTGTGAAAACCCCCAGGCTTGTCTGGCAATGCAAGCAATGTGGGTAACTGGTGAGCGAGAAGTCGAGCGGGTTACCCTGCCGGTCGGTGAATTGCAGATCTTGGATTATCGGCGGTCGTTTTCGATAGGCAGCGAGCTGCCCGCTGCGTTTGAACCAGCGTTCTGCGAGTCGAATGGAAAACGAATGATTCGTACGGTATACCAGAAGCCGGGATCCTCGGTCGGTAAAGGGAATCTCGCGCAGCTCGATGCGGTTCTCTAGCATGGTAAGAAATGGTGAATCGATAAGCATCCGTAAACTACTCTCCAAAACAGTCCGAAATCAGCGTCTCGAGCCGCCGCTTTAGCACCGCGAAAGAGAAAAACCGGACGCCCAATGCGTAGTTTAATTCAATCATATCCTTACGCAGCGCGGCGTTCTGCAAGACTTGCCTGGTTTTTTCGATGGTCTGTTCGGTGATAAAACCGTCGAACTCGATCACATTGAAACCTTTAGGTTTGATATCCGTCGAAAAAATGGAATAATTATTAACGATAACTGGCTTGCGAAAGTAGATGGCTTCTAGAAAAGCATTACCGAACCCCTCTATAGTAGAGGGGTATGTAACCAAATCGCATTTCTGATATGCATCTGCTAGAGAATAGATTTTTTGACCGTCGTGCGTCCGACTACGTTGTTCGAGAATTATTTCTGATACGAAATTAACCGGCACTTCCAGCAGCTCTGCATATTTACGCACGTGCCGCTCATATTCATAACCCTCGTCGCCTGAGGCGTGCGAGATCACCAGCCGGGCTTTCATGCCCAGGCGGCGAACGAGCTCGATTGCATTTTCGATACCTTTGCGCTGAACGACTCGGGTAGGCTGCAGGATGAAAAGCTCGTCCGGTTGAAAATTCAGATCCTGACGCAATTCGTCCGCATAGTGGTCGTCATCCTGCGGCGGGTGCTCGAAATCCATGACGTTGGGTATCAGCATGCTTGAAATCCCGGTACGGAGGCTGAGCTGGTTCTGAGCAGAGGTGTTGATTACAACATGTCGAATGGATGGCAGGTGGGGCGGAAAAGCCATGTTGAGATAATCCCAAACACAATTGACCAAGAAACGCTTGCGCTCCCAAAAGAAGTCGTGGTGGTGGGCAATGGTAGGGATACCCGTTTCGGCGATAAACTCTGTTAGCGCCAAGCCAAGTGGGATATTCATTGGAATTGCCAGGGCGTTTTGAACGACCAGAAGATCGATTTCAAACTGACGAACATAATTTGCTAGATGATCCGCGAGGCGCTCGGCAAGACGATGGATGTTCAAAGTTAGTTCGCGCGGCCGGCGGCGCATTGAGAATGCTTTCTCGTAAATTTCCTGAATTTCGGGGTGATAGAAATTTGCCTCCGGAATTTGATATGAGACATTTCCGGGTTTATCGTTTAAACCGGCGAAGAAGAACAGCTCATGCCCTAATTCGCGCAGTACCCCAGCCCATTTTTCTGTTTCTAAGGATACGCCATCCGTTCCGGAAAATCGGGTTGATACAAATCCGATCCGATGTGTCTCGTGGGAAGGGGAGTGAACCGAGAATGGGTATGGAGTAGGGTTTGACATGATCATTTTTGTTAGTCCGATGTTGTTTATCGTTTACTCAGATTGATTATTATTCAGCGCGAGCCAACCAGCACACCTGGTAAGGAGCAAGCTCGATTGTTAGAGTCTCACGATAATCGTGCACTTGTTCGGTAACGAGGTCCGTTAAGGCGGCTAGATGCCCCGCTTCGATCCCAATCTGTTCGAAGTTCAAGGCGACAGATTGAGATTTGGCAGTGATGTTGTGCAAGCAGATTATTCGATCAGCGGGGGAGCGCCTCTTCCAGCGCATCAAACCAAAGACTTCCGGTCCGAGACTGATCGATTGTTGCTCGCCATAAGGGTCGAAACCGGCGCGGCTGGCTCTGGCAAGCAGCAGACGTTTGTAGCGCGAATAAATCTTTGCGCGGCGCGCATCGGGGTCATCAAGCGCCTGTTCGAGATCCATTCGAGATAGCTTACGGCGGTTAATCGCTCGATTGTAACCGAGCAGCTTTACGCCTTCAGTCCAGCCACGCGAGCCGAAGAGGCTGTGGAAATAAATACCTGGCAAACCGACCAGGGATAGCATGACAGCCTGTGAACAGATGAAACGGTCCACTTGCAGATCAAGCGGTTCAAGAGACTGGGGGTCGTTAAGCGCATCGTAGTAATTGATATTCAGTTCATAAGGACTGCGCGATCCGTTGGCGTTGGCTTTGTAGCTGACGAGACCGCCATGCCGTTCAGCCTGATTTACCAGCGCTTCAATTTCTGCGTCAGAAAGAATGCCGCGCGCCGGGTTCAAACCAATTCCGTCATGCGATGCCAAGAAATTGAAGAAGGTGATTTGATCGGAGGGGAGCTTAAATGTGTCGACCCAAGCATTCAACGTACTACAATTTCCGGTCCGGAAGGTATGTAATAGGAGCGGTGGCAGGGTGAAGTTATAAACCAGATGGGCTTCGTTTGACCCATCTCCAAAATACGAAAGATTATCCGCGTGAGGCACGTTGGTTTCCGTAATAATCAGCATATATGGCGTAACCCAATCGTAGATGGCGCGGATAAGCCGGACAATCGCATGGGTTTGCGGCAGATGAACGCAGGGAGTGCCTGGCTCTTTCCAGACGAAGGCAATAGCGTCTAGGCGGATGAGTTGGGCGCCGTGGGCAGCGTAGAAAAGGAGCAGATCTACAAGCTCGAGCAATACTTTTGGGTTTTTATAATTGAGATCAATTTGATCGGCGCTGAACGTGGTCCAGACCTGGCGGGATCCTGACAGAGTGTCGAAGTACGTTAGCAGCGGCGTGGTGCGCGGCCGGACAACCATGGTGAGATCCGGTGCATCATCTATGGTAATAAAGTAATCCTGATATCTGGGATCGCCTCTCAAAAAGCCTTGAAACCAGGCGCTCTGAGATGAGACGTGGTTAACGACAACATCGAACATAAGTGCAAAATCCTGGCTGAGATGCTGGATGTCTGCCCAATCTCCCAAAGCTGGATCGACCTGGTGATAATCGATTACCGAAAATCCGTCATCTGAAGAATGAGGATAGAAAGGGAGCAGATGAATCCCACTGACAACGCCTTGCAGGTATTTTTGTGCAAATTTTTGTAGAGTCTCGAGCGGTAATAAGCGAGCATCTTGCAGCATATCAGCATAGGTGATCAACAAAGCGTCTTTTTGACTCAAACGAGACTGCACAACGGAAAGGCGGTCCGAGGGGTTATCTTTCGCATAGCTTACAAGACGCTCTTCAATCTGTGACAACAGATTAGTGGCTGCCTCTGCGCTATAAAGCTGCTTCAGGAGCGTTAAAATCTTTCTTTTAGGGTGTTTGGCGACCATGGTTGTACTCAACAGATCATCGCTATGCCATGTAAGCACGGGCCCGCCGAGGTGAGATAATCCGCATAAATGCGCCCCCGCGGCTGAAACGGCATCGGCTTCTAAAAAAGAAAGCTAAAAAGATTATAACTCAGTCCAGCAGGTTAATCCTTCTCATACTCAAGAGAGGAGGTCGGGCACGATGACAACGGATGCAAGAAGGTAAAAAAATAGGCGGAACGAACAAATCACATGATGACATTTGGCACTAGCGCGATTTCTCAGGCGGTATAAAATGAAAGATTAAGAAGATATAGATTTGATCTACATTCGCGATGCAGACTGAAAAAGAGCGGTCGGACCTGCAATTTGGGATCAACATTCGGAGACTGGATCCGAATGACTTATCCCAATTAACCGACTTGCAGAACCGATACGCGCTGCGATATCCGGGTTCGACGGTTTTGCAGGGAAACACCTATCGGCTGCCGCGCTTCAGTAAGGTTGAAGATTTCTTCGGCGTCTTTGACGAGACACGAAACCTGATAGGGTATGTGGCTCTCCACCCAATGTTGGTATTCGACGGGCCCGCGAACCTGTCTCACGTCCTCTGGGCTGATTTAAAGGTTGATCCCGGATGCGAGAATCTGCAAGCGATGTTTGATGTAATGCTCGATTATTTAATAAAGACCGCACGCAATCTAGTCAATCGTTTTCCGCCGCGTTCGACCCAGATGGTCTTTCAAAAGTTCCCCATCGAAGTGGAGATCATCCAACACTTGCACCAACGCGGTTTTGTGCACACAGAGAGCATTTTTCAAATGTCGCGCCGCCTCAACGCGCCGATTCAACCGATGCTGGCGCCGCCTGGAATGCAGTCAGTTCCATGGCGAATGCACACGGTGGAAGAACAGCGTAAATATCTTCAAGGGCGCAACCAGGCTTTTCCCGAAGCGGCGATCACATTAGAGGATTGGCGTTGTTTTATGCGCTCTGCTTTTTGGGAGACCGGTATCTGTTTGGCTATCTTAGATGGTGATGAACTGGCAGGCAGCATTTTATTGTACTGGGATGAGGAACAAAACCGGCTTAACGATAAACTGGTTGGTTTTACTGAGTATATCTTTGTCCTGCCGCGTTGGCGCGGTTTGGGGCTGGGCAGCTTTCTGGTCACACAGGGTTTGCTATATCTTAAGAAACATGGCTTGGCGGAAGCGCAACTCGAAGTGAAGGCAGCAGACATTGGGGCGCTAGGGTTGTATTCACGCCTGGGTTATCAGGTGATCCGCGAATCCTGGTTCATGGAAAACACCCTCTGAGACATCTTTGTTCGCATGGCTGCAGGATAAGAATACAATTTCGCAGCTAATGGGGAGGCGCGCATGTCGAAACTTGAAATTGTTACAGACAGCATCACCTGCATCCCAGAGAATTTGCTCCAGGAATTGAATATTCACACGGTGCCTTATTATATCCATCGTGGCAGCGAAGTTCTGCGTGACCTGGTTAACATCGACCGAGATAGTTTTTACAAATGGCTGCCCCAAGCAACGCAGCTTCCTACAACTGCCAGCCCGGGCCCGGGCGACTACATGCAGATGTATCAGAGGCTGGCAGAACACGAAGGCGTCAATGAAATCGTCAGTATTCATATGAGTTCGAAGGCGAGCGGCGCCTATCAAGCTGCCACGGTGGCGAAATCTTTGATAGCCGAGGCGCTCCCCAGATTGAAAGTAGAGGTGATTGATACGCTCAACGTATCGATGTGCCATGGCTGGATGACGATTGAAGCAGCTAGAGCCGCCATTGCAGGGATGAGCCTGAGCGAAGTGATTAACCGAGTGCGCGCGATGATTCCGATCACCAAAATGATCCAGACAGCAGACACGCTAAGGTATCTTTATCTGGGCGGTCGGATCGGTAAAGCGAAACACCTGATCGGTTCGCTTTTAAATATTAAGCCGCTGATTGGGATGGAGGATGGCGTTATTGTTCCGCTGGGTACGGCGCGCAGCCGCAAACAGGCTTACCGGATGATGGCTGAGATGATCGAAAAGAAAATCGGGACGAAAACGCGGATCAAGATCGCCTATGTGCACGCCGCTGCGCTCGACGAAGTGTTGAAGATCCAGGAGCTAATCGAAGCGCGCTTCAAAGTGGTCGAATCGTTAATCTGTGAGCTGTCGCCCGCGTTGGGGGTTCATTCGGGACCCGGCACCGCCGGCTTATGTTATTTCCCGGTTTACAAGCCGGAGTAAGATAGGTTAGCGGAGGCGCGGTTTCTATTCTTCGTCGTCGGCGGTCATTCCGGGTTGTTCAACCTCGATTATTTCGCCGTGGATGTTGATGCGAATTTTGAACCCCATCATGCCCAAGTAGGCGCGTAATTCCTCGGGAATTCCAGTCTGAATCAGGGTGCTCATCTGTTGATCGATGTTTTTTAACTGGTTTTCAATCATGGCAACCGAGAATGGATCCTCTGAGCCAAGCATCTTGGCAGTCTGGGTGGAGAGCAAATCCTCGTGACCTTCAATCATATCAAGCATGGCGGCGAAGACTTGCGTGTCCACCTGCTCGCTAGGGATATGGCGGCGAAAGCCAAAATCATCCACCACGTAGCAGGGCTCTTCCCCCACGTAGACAACTTCCGCTGGGCGATCATACTCGTCGATCACCAGTCCTTCAAAAACAGCTTTCTTCATAACTAATGAAGATTATACCGCGCAGGGAACGTGCGGTTTGTTAGAAGGGTATTACTAATTTGGGGTTTATCTGAGTTATTCGTGCACGTTGACGACAGTGCCAACGGAGGCAAAGTCAAACAGCCAGGCTGAATCAGCAGGACTCAAATTGACGCATCCGTGGCTCATCGGAGTTCCGAAATTGTTGTGCCAGTATGTGCCATGTAAGCCGTAGCCCTTGAAAAAATACATCACATTCGGCACGTTCGGAAGGAAATAATCATCCCCCGACATATTTGCCTGACGGTATTTGACATAGATTTTGAAAACGCCCGTAACTGTGACCGTCGGCCAACGCCCCGTAGAGACAATAAACGAATTTTCGATTTGATCGCCCAGCATGGCATAAGTCTGCTGGGAAGAAAGGTCCACGTCAATCCAGCGATCGTTCAGGGAAACCCCTTCCGGGCGGAGGCCGGGGTTGGCGGCAGCCACCGCTTTCTTCTTGTGCTTTTTGGTTGGCTGAACCTGGGGTTCCGGCGTGGGCGTTGGAGATGCTGGAGCGGGTGTTGACGTGAAAGTTGGCTCTGGAGTTGGCGTCTCAGTCGGGACGGGCGTTTCGGTAGGAAGAGGCGTCGCAGTAGGCAGCTCGGTTGGCGTGGCGGAAGGTAGTCCTGTCGGGGGCGGCGTTGGCGAAGCAGGCGCTTCTTGAGTGGGCTCCAGGGTCGGAGGGTTATCCAATGCAGGCAAGAGGAGCCCGGCTACTTCCTCGACTGGTTCGGCTGGCGCAGAGGTCGTCTCCGTTGGCTCAAAGGAATAGGCTGCAATGGTAGCCAGGACGGGGACTTGAGCGATTTTTTCTGACGGGAGACCGGCGATAACGCGCGGATAATAGGGCGCGAGCGATAACGCAAATAAAGCCAGCGATAGAAACAGGATGAAAAACGCGTAGTAGAAAATTGCCGGTACCCTAGTCTTGGGTTTCTTTTTGACGGTGTACACCGGGACAACGGTGCGCTTACGAACCGGCGCGGTATAAAGGGAGGGCGCGGCAGGCTGAGGAGTTTTGACCAATGGCTGAGGGGCGAGTTGGTCAGGCGATCGATCTGTGGGTTTGACCGCTGCGGGTTTGGCTTCGGGCTGCTGCTGCGCCAGACGCGGCAGAGCCCACTGCAATCCCTTTTGGGCGCGTTCGCTGGAAGGGTTGATCTCCAGGGCGCGTTGTAGATAGGCAACGCTGGCTTTGGGGCTGCCCAGGGCTGCTAAAATCAACCAGGGATCTTCCAGGTGAGGGGCGAGGGCAGCGGCTTGTTCTGCACGGCGCCGGGCTTGAAGCCGCTCATTATGGATCAAGTTCTGGCGGGCAAGCTTGATTAATTCCAGCGCCTGGCTGCGGCGATCCGGGGTTGGATGATCGAAAGAAGGGCTCATGGAATGGCTGCCGGGCTAGTTTCGGTGACGTTGCTCTCCGGCGTAGCAATGCCAACGCTCTCGCCGCGAAGATAGCAGAGGATGCCCGCAGCTACGCCCTCGGCGATCCGATCCGGTTCCTGGGTAAGTATGGTGCGGTCCAGGTTCATAAAGCCGGTTTCGATAATTGCCGCCGGTGTGTTTTCGTTGATTTCCCCAAAAGCGTGATAGCTTGTCATGTCCGGAGTGACGCTGGTGCTGTGTACCGGTAGACCGGTGATTGCGCCATAGCGCGCCCGCAAGCAGGAAGTTAGGCTGGCGGTTCGTTCCGGATAGCGGGTGGCGAACGCGGCGGCGACTTTATAGCCGGTCGCCTCGTTGTTGATGAATTCGCACGAATCGTTGTGGATCGAGACAAGGGCGGCTGCGTGAAAACCGGTCAGCCGTTCGTCAAATTCCTGGAGCAACTCGACCTGATAGCCTTCGCGGGTCAAGATTTTCTGGACCTGGGTGGCAATGTTCAAGTTCAGGTCCACTTCTTTCAGCCCGTCCGAACAAACGGCGCCCGAGTCGTTTTTCCAATGACCAGCAACGATTCCCACCAGGTTTGGGTTTGGCAAAGTGGGGGTTGGCGCCCCGGGCAGGAAGGTCGGGGTCGGCTGGAGCGCCAGGCTGGAGTTCGTGGCAGTCAGCGAAGGGAAAAGCGTATTTGGACGACCGGGTGTCCAGGCTGTGAACAAGGTTGCCAGAACGGCGGCAACCGCAAAAACGACTTCGAGATGGAACAGCATCCCTTTCCGGGCGGGCTTGTTGGGCGTGCTCCAGATCAGATCCAAAATACGGCGGGGGGAGTGAGCCTGGGCAGGATGAGAGGCTGGCTGAGATGGCGATTGGTCTGACTGCATATTTTGCGTCGGAGCGGGGTCAGCGGTTGGCTCGGGTTGCGCGGCGGGTTCCATAGCAATTGTGGACGATTATAACCTGAATTCAACTTTGCGCAATTGCGCGAATTTCCAATACAAAAAAGATCCTGGAGGTAATAACACTCCAGGATAGGTGCAACCTTTGTACCAAAAGCCGAGACCCGTGGTTGAGATCACGGGTCTGTTGGGTCACGGTTGGCTATGGGGTCCAGTTCAACGTATAGCTGCCGACGCCATCCGCCCGGATGATCTGGAATTGGATTGCGCCAGGGGGAAGTTCGGACGGCGCAATCTGGAACACGGCTCCGGTGTAATCGATCGCCAGGGTCGTCCAGGTAGCGCCTCCATCCGCGGTGTAGCGGATCAACGCTGGCTGGCTGGCTTGATTTAGTTCTAGGCTCAGTCCATCGGCAGTCTGGACGATGGAAGGCGCGGTCTCCGATAAAGGCTGCGCTTCCGGGGCGAGGCGCCGGTCGGCAAGCGCCAGGTGGTTTTTTACCAGCCGGACCGTCGCGAACGGTTTCTGGGGAACCGGAAGGCGGGCGCTGACAGAGTTGACAACGATGTCGTATTCTTCGGCATGAAGAAGCTCTACCGGGCTTTCCGCCACGACCTGACCGGCATTGTCGAGAAATTGGAGCGAATACTCGCTGGTTTCAGGCGGCTTGCTCGGACTGCTCGGAAAGCGGTAAAGCGGCTCGAGATCGAACCCGCCAGTCGAATTCATTTGGGCGCGCACGAAGATGGTATCCTGCTCCGGAAGGCTGGTTTGCGCCGCGCTGGCGACCTGGTTTTGATACATGCCGCGATAGGTGTAGTCCGAAACCCATTGATTAGGGCAATAATTCATGATGTCGTTGGAACTGTTGCTCACCACTACCTGGGTGGGCAGTTCGCTGACTTTAAACCCAAACTGTCCAATCACGCCGTTTGGGTATGGATAAGAAGGATCAGTGTCTGAGGGGCCGCAGCCCGGAGAGTGCCAGCGCCCAAACGTATGACCAATTTCGTGCGAGGCGGTGTCGGCGCCATCCAAGTAAAACCCATACACGACGCCTGAGGCGATGCCGATGGCGGCGCGAGACCCGATGACAAAACCAATGCCGGCGTAAAAACTACCATATCTAGGTATCCAACTATCACCGTTGCTGGTGGTCAGCGGGATCACGCCGTAATAAACGGTTGCAGCAGGTTGACCTTCTGACCTCTTAAGGCTATCAATCAGGTTCAACAAGTTTGAAAACGAACTATATGATCCAAATGAAAAAGTGTCATAGCGATAGGTTGGGTGAACGGTGACATTAACGGCTGGAACGGGAAACATGCGAAAGACAGCTTCTCTAATAAAGGAAACACTTGGGGCTGGATAAACCCTGCCGTTTGATTGGTCGTGGATTTCTATTGGGACCGCCATGATGGTCACTGCCGGCACCGAATTGAAGTAGGCGCTGGTGGAATATGTAGATTCAGCCGACGCGCCGGAGCCGAGGGTTCCCGCGCCCAATTCGACAACCAGGTTGGTTGTCCCCGCCGTAATCCAGGATGGCTCAAGGGAGAAGTTAAGGCTTCCGGAAACGCTGGCGCGCAGCGTGTCCAGATTCGTGCTCTGCGGATAGGCTGTGCCGTTGGAGAGAGTTTTTTGCCCGATCAAATTTCCATTGCGGTAAGCTTTCAGGGTCGCTCGAACGCCGTTCATTGCTCCTGCGTCAAGCGTGCGGACGTACACCCGCGCCACCGTTGGGCGGTTCGCCACAAGCGGGACCGGGGAATTGAGGTTCTGCACTGCCTGGGTGAACTCGATATTGCTCACAAACCACGCGTTGGGTTTCTGGACGACCGGGATGAAGATCTTGGATGTAATTTCGGGCTGTTCGGGGCGCGCGGGTCCATCCGCAAGGATGCCTGGCGC
>MWTA01000066.1 GCA_002050125.1 Anaerolineae bacterium UTCFX2
TCATGACTTTTGCAAGAGGTCTAGTGAATAAATCTGTGATATCCATGTGTGAGATTATACCCCTTGAGCGAGGTCATTATCTGTTGATTGGCTTCTTAAGGTTATGGTGTTTAGCCGCCTAGCGGTTTGAGTTATTTGTGTGGACTGGCGTGGGGTCTGCTTAGGAACAGAGAAAACTCGAAGTCGGCAAAATGCTCGGACAAGTCGCACGTCTAATACGTATTCCCCTTCGTCAGATGTTCGCTTTGTTAGATGCGTTTTATTATAAGAAACCATAAGCCTGAACTTCAATAATCACCCTTGACGGGTGGGTGAAACCTCGGTAAACTTTCTCCATAAGATTAAGTAAAACCTTAATCCTTTTGATATTAAACACAATCACAAGCAATATGGACAGAAATCGAGAGACGGCTTTATTCAAGATCCTTGGACATCCAACGCGGTTGGCGATTTTGCGCCAACTGATGGCGGCGCCGGCGACGCTGACCCAGTTGGGAGGGTGTTTGCACAAAACGCCAGCTCATATCCGCCATCACCTGGTGCGCCTGGAGCAGGCAGGGCTAGTCGAATTTACTGAAGCCCGTCCAGTGCAGGGCGGACCGGAAAAGTACTACCGCGCCACACAGCAGGCTTTATTCATCCACCAGGCGGTGCTGCCTGAAGCCTCGCCGGATAAAATCACGATCACGATTGGCTCGATGGATGCGGGCGTAGCGCACCTGGCGCGTTATTTCGCGCAGGCGCGCGCTCCCTTTTCTCTTTTGCCAGTTTCTCTTTCCAGCCTGGATGGGTTGATCGCGGTGCGGCAAGGCTTATGTCAGATGAGCACCTGTCACCTCATTGATCCGCAAACCGAGGAATACAACCGCTCATTCGTCCGCCATCTGTTTCCGGGTCAATCCATGGCGCTGGTTCTGGTCTACCAGCGTGAAGAGGGTTTGCTGGTTAAGCCCGGGAATCCGTGTGGAATACGCTCGCTGGATGATCTTGCACGCCCCGATGTTCGTTTTGTCAACCGCGAACGGGGCTCCGGCGTGCGGCAGTGGCTGGATCTACGCCTGGACCAGTTGGGGATTCCACCCGAGGAGATCCAAGGATATACACATGTGGCGCATTCGCATCCTGCTGTAGCAAGCGAGGTCTGCCGTGGAGAGGCGGATGCCGGGATCGGGATCGCCGCGGTTGCCCGGGAGTTTGGGCTGCACTTTCTGCCCCTTTTCTCCGAGCCCTATGAAATCGCTTTGCCGCTGAATTTCGTGGCGGACAGCCGATATACGCCTTTTCTTGATTATCTCAACTCGAATAAGATTCGTTCTGCGGTACGCGGGTTGGATGGTTATTCGATCCCGCAGAATTCGGGACATGTCGATGTTGTCGGTTGAACCTGGCTGAAGTATTGTCCAGTATAACCCCTGAATTCGAGAGGAATTGTCTTTATGCCTACAAATCTATGCCTGAGGATTTTGATCGCCGCCATATTGTTAACCAGTTGTGTTTCTCAGCCGGCTGTCACCCAGGTGAACGCTCAACCGACCAATGAGACAGCGAGCGCTCCGCTGCCCACAGAGACGTCAACGGAGGCGCCCACATCCAAGTCGCTTACGCCGACCGACCTTACGGTCTTTGCCGCCGCTTCGCTCACCGCCGCCTTTGGTGAGATCGGAACGCGGTTCGAGGCAGCGCATTCCGGCGTCACCGTGGTCTTTAATTTCGCTGGCTCGCAGCAGCTTGCCCAGCAGATCAAGGAAGGCGCCCGAGCGGATGTCTTTGCCAGCGCCAATCAAATCCAAATGGAGGCGCTCATCGCGGCTGGGGAGGTCGCCGGCGGGGCTCAGCAGATTTTCGCCATGAACCGGCTGGTGGTGATCTATCCAAACGACACCCCCGGCAGGGTGATGGAATTGAAAGACCTGGCAAAACCTGGTCTCAAGCTGGTGCTGGCTGCCAAGGAAGTACCGGTGGGTCAATATTCGCTTGACTTTTTGGACAAAGCCAGCGCAGAACCGGCGTTTGATACGACATTCAAAGCTGAGGCGCTCAATAATGTCGTCTCTTACGAGGATACCGTTAAGGCGGTGCTGGCAAAAGTGGCGCTGGGTGAAGCGGACGCCGGGATCGTCTACGTAAGCGACATTTCGGGCGCGGATGCAGGCAAGGTGAAATGGATTGACATCCCTGATGCGTTGAATGTGATCGCAGTTTACCCAATCGCCCCGGTAGTGGAAAGTCAGCAGCCAGAGTTGGCTCAGGCATTTATCAGCCTGGTCCTCTCGCAAGCAGGTCAGGATATTCTGGCGAAATACAATTTTATCCCGATGAAGTAGGTACTATGGAACGAGACCTTCTGCGGGCGCCAGCAGTTGTAAAGCCGGTAATTCGCGCTCAAGAAACTGTTGCGCCAACCAGACCTGTTGAATATTGGGTGGAGAAAGCCTGGTGGATCACCGCTTTGCCCCTGATCCTGCTGATCACCGTGCCCATTCTGACGTTGTTCACGCGCACATCCATAACCGAGTGGTTGGCGAATATTGGGCTGAAGACGGTGCTTCAGGCAATTGGCATCAGCTTGAAGACCACCTTGATCAGCGTCGGGTTGATTTTGCTGCTCGGAACACCCGTAGCGTACTTGATGGGCAGGTACCGCTTCCGTTATAAAAAAGTTCTGGACGCCCTGATCGACCTGCCCCTCGTGTTGCCGCCATCGGTAGCTGGGCTAGCGCTCTTGGTCACCCTGGGGCGGCGTGGATCAATCGGGGGTTGGCTGGCGGACCTCGGGATCGAGATTGCCTTCACTTCGGTGGCAGTGGTCATCGCCCAGGTCTTTATCGCCGCGCCGTTTTACGTGAGATCAGCTTCGATAGGCTTCGCGGCGGTGGATCCGGAGATTGAACAGGCAGCTAGAATCGATGGCGCCAGTCGCTGGCAGATTTTCAAGTTTTTAATCGTACCTCTCTCACGGGTTGCGATGATCAGCGGGATTATGATGAGTTGGGCGCGAGCTTTGGGCGAATTTGGCGCGACGATCATGTTCGCCGGTAATCTCCCCGGGCGGACGCAGACTATGCCAACGGCGATTTACCTGGGGTTCGAAAGGGACCTCGACAGCGCGCTGACGCTTTCGGTTATTCTGATCTTGTTTTCTTTCATTTCTCTCCTGGTGATCAAAATCTTGGTCGCGCTTCAGAAAGATTAGACCTCTTGCAAAAGTCAT
>MWTA01000108.1 GCA_002050125.1 Anaerolineae bacterium UTCFX2
TCAGCCATTACTGAGGGCAGGCGCTTCAGATCCTTGATCTCGATCGTTTGTCTGCGCTGGAGCGCGTCCTGACGCAGGTCGTCGTGCACCATCTGGATTAGGCGGTGGATCGCGACCTGCTGCAAGTCGAGCTGAATCTGGCGCGTGTCGATGCGCGCCATGTCCAGCATGCTTTCGACGATCTTATCCAGCCGCTGGATGCCAACTTTGAGGTTGACCAACAGGCTTTGATGGTAGGAGTTTTGCTGGAGCTCCGGCTCGTCAAACAGCAATTGACCCGCGCCGCTGATCAGCGTCATCGGTGTACGCAGCTCGTGGGTGGCGATGGTCAGGAAGTCCGATTTGGTTTGATCGAGCCGCTCGAGATGGCGGTTGGTCTGGCGGAACTGCTCATTGAGGCGCACCAACCCTTCGTAGAGGCGGGCGTTCTCCAGCGCCACTGCGGTCTGTCCCGCCAGGGTGCTTAGAAACGCCAGGTCGCGCTTGGTGTAAGCCCGCCCCGAGTTCTTAGGTCCCACCGCAAGCAGACCGATCCATTCATTTTTTGAATAGATCGGAGCATAAGCCTCCGCCCCGAGTTGCGAAAGCCAATCCAGGCTGCCGTGCGGGTCGGATTGAAATGCGGGCAGCCCGCTCAATTCCTGATGGGTTACCGGGCTGGTTTCGGCGGAAAAGTAATCGAGCAAGGCGCAGCCCAGCGTACACTTTCCGGGGGGTGGGTCGAGCTCACCCATGCCTTTTGCGCCGCGCAGCGTCTTCGTCCCTTTAGCAGAAGGATCGGTTTCCTCTTCTACCAGAAAGAGGAAGCCGCGCCGGACTTCCAGATATTCGCTTGCGGTTCCAACCGCCACAGTCGCGAGCAAATTGAGATCGAGCATATTGGTAATGCTCAAACTGTATTGGCGCAGCAGATCTGAAAGAGCCTCCGGCGAGCCAGCCTCGTCTTCCAGAAAGCGTTTCTTGAGCCAGCCAATGCCCGGGTTGATGACCAGCGCCAGCAGTAAAGCCAGCAGCAGCGCAATCCAGGCGGGGCTTAACTGCGCCCAGCGCCGGTCAATGCTCAGCATCAGCAAAGCCGCGATGAAAATACAAAACAGCGACAGCCCCGCCAGGATGACCCGTTCCAATCGGCGGCGGGCAGGGGGATCCAGTTCCGGCAACCTGGGCATAGAAATGATCGCCGCAGCCGCTAATGCGCCCGCGGTGCGCACCAGGTCTCCAAAAATCAGATTGCCGCTGAACAACAGTCCATCGCCGAGGGCAGTGAGCAGAAGGGGCAGCAGCCAATAAGCCGCTTCAACCGAGTACGGAGAGATCTTGCGGTAGGTTTTGAGGGTGATCTGCGCCGACCCGCCGATGAACACCGCCCATCCAGCTATGAGAAGAGCCTCGCTCAGCAAATTCAGGTATTCCCCCCCGCCAGCCTCCAGGTGTAGGAGACTGAGCGCCAGCCAGCCGACCAGCTTCATCAGCGCTACAAATGTGATCCAAGCCAGCCCGAAGACCAGCCAGCCCCACCAGGCGCTGCGCTCCCCCATGACAATCCTGGTGAGGAACAAGAAGAAAAGCGCCAGCGCCGCCAGCCCCGCCAGGGCTGGGTCGAACAGCGGACTGGCAGCCGTAAAACCAAGCGCCCCGCTGCGTTCAAGCGCCGCACCCGCGCTCCAGAACAAGCACAGCGCCAGATAAATCACTCCAAGACGGGCAATGGGGGTCTGCAGCCGGCGCCGGTAGGCGAGATAGACCGCCGCAAGCGCGTATAGCGCTCCGGCAATCAATGCTGAGATGACACCTGCGCTTGAACTTTGCATTATGGAGAGCGCCCGAACGCCAGCCTCGATCTTTAGCGGTGCTCCTTTTATGATCTGCTCGGGGCGGAATGAACTGCTTCGTCGTTAGCCAGGCAGATCCCGCCAGCCAATGCAGCGCCAACGATCCCGGCTTCGTTGAGCATGGTCGCCAACTCAATCTCGGTCGGGACGCTGATATAGCGGCTGAATTTCTCATATTTGCTGCTGGTTCCGCCGCCCAGGATGATCAGATCCGGCGAAAGCAGCATACAAAGCGTATTCAAATATCTATTGAAGCGCTGACCCCACTTCTTCCAGGAGAGTTTCTCTCTTTTTCGAGCCGCGTCAGAGGCGCGCCACTCGGCGTCTTCCCCGCCGATCTCTATGTGCCCCAGCTCTGCGTTTGGCAGCAAATGCCCGTCGGTGAAAAGCGCGGTGCCCAAGCCGGTGCCGATTGTCACCACCAGGATCACGCCGCGGCGATCCTTGCCGGTCCCAAACATCACCTCCGCCAATCCGGCAGCGTCGGCGTCATTAAACACACAAGTTGGGCAGCCGGTCTTCTCGGCGATCCTCGCGGCGGCGTGATAGCCGACCCATTTATTCGACAGGTTGACGGCAGAGAGCGCCACGCCGTTGCGCACAACCCCGGGGAAACCACACCCTATCGGCTTGGTCCATTGAAAAAATTGCACGATCTCATTGATGATTTCGATCATTGCCTCCGGCTTAGCCGCTTCAGGCGTAGGCAGCCTGAAGCGCGGCGCCAGCATCTGACCGGTCTCTGTTTCCACCGGCGCCCCTTTGATCCCCGATCCGCCAATGTCGATGCCGAGTATTTCCATCCCGTTCTCCTAAATATTAAATCTTGCAAGCTTCGCTCGCAACAGACGATTTGGATTATATCCTTATTCCACGCGTCTAATCCAAGAAACCAGAATTAAAAAAGACTGTAATAATGGCAAATAGCCCGTTGCGGATTGACAAGCAATCCAGGTGATCGTAAAATCTTGATTTGGGATTACTGCGGTCTGAATTGCCCAATCAGCGGCGCCACCGATCACGTGTCACAGGAGGAAACATGGAACAACCAGCCGACAATCAGAAAGAGCCCTCTTTCTATTATCCGTCATCCGATTTAGTCGCCACCGCGCACATCCAGGAATATGAAGCCCTTTACCGGGAATCCATTCGGGATCCCCAGGCGTTCTGGGCTGCGCAAGCCAGCGAGCTGGAATGGTTCCAGCCCTGGGAGAAAGTGTTGGATGACAGCAATCCGCCGTTCTTTAAATGGTTTGTGGGGGGGCGTACCAACATCGTCTACAACGCCCTGGATCGCCACATGCACACCTTTCGGAAGAACAAACTCGCGCTGATCTGGGAAGGGGAGCCGGGAGATGTACGCACTTTCTCATACTTTGCGCTCAACCGCGAGGTGTGCAAATTCGCCAACGTGCTGCGCAGTATGGGCGTGAAGAAAGGCGATATCGTCACGATCTACATGCCGCGGCTGCCCGAACAGGTCATCGCCATGCTGGCTTGCGCCAAGATCGGCGCGCCGCACAGCGTGGTTTACGGCGGGTTCAGCGTGGAGGCGCTGGCGGAGCGCATCGAAGACGCCCAGAGCCGGGTGCTCATCACGGCGGATGGCGGCTGGCTGCGCGGTAAGGTGGTGCCATTGAAGGACATCGCTGACGAAGCCATGGCGCGCCAGCCCACCATTGAGGTCTGCATCGTCGTCCAGCGCACCGGCAAGGAAGTTTATATGGAGTCGAGTCGGGACTATTGGTATCACGACCTGATGGGACTGCCGATCTCCAACACGGATTGCAGCACCGAGTCGGTGGACGCTGAAGATCCGCTGTTTGTTCTATACACTTCCGGCACAACCGGTCGCCCCAAAGGGATTGTGCACACCCACGGCGGCTACATGGTTTTCGTATACACGACGCTGAAATACGTTTTCGACCTGAACGACGAGGATCGCTGGTGGTGCGCCGCGGATCCCGGCTGGGTCACCGGACACAGCTACATCGTGTATGGACCGCTGCTCAACGGGGCGACTTCGTTCATGTATGAGGGCGCGCCCAACTATCCTTATCCTAACCGCTGGTGGCGCATGATCGAGCAATATGGGATCACCATCCTCTACACCGCCCCGACTGCGATCCGCGGCTTGATGCGTTTTGGCGATAACTGGGCTAACCGCCACAACCTGAGCAGTCTGCGCTTGTTGGGCAGCGTTGGCGAGCCGATCAATCCGGAAGCCTGGCGCTGGTATTACAACGTCATCGGCAAAAGACGCTGTCCCATCATGGACACCTGGTGGCAGACCGAAACCGGCGGGTTCATGATCAACCCGCTGCCCATCACGCCGCTCAAACCCGGCTCAGCCACGCTCCCGTTCTTTGGGATCGAGGCAGAGGTGGTTGATGAACATGGTAACCCCACCCCGGCTGGCGAAGAAGGCTATCTGGTGATCAAGAAACCCTGGCCGGGCATGTTGCGCACGATCTTTCACGATCCAGAGCGCTATCAAAAACAGTACTGGTCAAAATTCAAGAACATGTACCAGACCGGCGACTCGGCGCGCAAGGGCGAGGAGGGCTATTTCTGGATCATCGGGCGCATGGACGACGTGATCAAGGTCAGCGGCTACCGCCTGGGCACCGCGGAAGTCGAAAGCGCGCTGGTCAGCCATCCGGATGTGGCGGAAGCAGCCGCAATCGGTCTGCCGCACGAGATCAAGGGCAATGCAATACACACCTACGTCTTGCTGCGCAACGGCGTAGAGCCAAGCGACAAGCTTCGGGAAGAACTGCGCAATCACGTCGCGCACGAGATCGGCCCAATCGCAAAACCCGAATCGGTCACCTTCGTTGACAGCCTGCCAAAGACGCGCAGCGGCAAGATCATGCGCCGCCTGCTGCGCGCCCGCGCCCTCGGTCAACCGGAAGGAGACCTCAGCACGCTGGAGGATTAGCGGAAAGCGCCCTGAACTCGGTTATAATACTTCGCCTGGAGGCAATGTCATGCACAATTCCAACGGTCGCCTTCAGGCGGTCGTATTTGATCTAGGCGGGGTTCTGATCGACTGGGATCCGCGCTATTTATACCGCAAGCTCTTCGGCAATGACGAACAAGCCGTCGAACGCTTTCTGCAAGAAATCAACTTCTTTGAATGGAACCAGCGGCAGGACGCCGGACGCCCCTTCAAGGAGGCGGTCGAAGAAGCCTGCCAACGCTACCCGCAGCACTGCGAACTGATTCGGGCTTACGACGCGCGCTACCCCGAATCGATCTCTGGTCCGATCTGGGAAACGGTTGAGATCCTGCGCGCGATCAAGCAAGCCGGATATCCAATTTACGCGCTGAGCAACTGGCCGAGCGAGAAATGGCAGCTGGTCCGCCCAAAGTTCGAGTTCTTCAACTGGTTCGATGAAATCATGATCTCAGGCGAGGTCAGGCTGGCAAAACCCGACCCGCAAATCTTCCGCCTGCTGCTCGACCGGATCGGTCATGCGCCGGGGGAGTGCCTGTACATCGACGATCACGCGCCCAACATCGTTGTGGCAGAGCAGCTCGGTTTCCACACGCATCACTTCGAGACGCCCGAAAAGCTGCAGGCTGAGTTGAAGAGCCTGGGCGTCCTCGCATAAAATCCTTTATTGACCCCCGCCGCGCTTTGTGGCATAATCCCGCCTATCTAAACCGCACAGGCGATGATGGAAACGAGTAAGCTGGAACTGACCTGCCAGCGATCCCGGGCAACAGGTGCAAGCCGGGTCTGGTCTCCCTGCTGAAAATCCTTCCGGAGCCGCAAGCTGAAATGAAGAGCCACCGCGCCGGGGTTCTTTAGAGTAGGTGCGCCGGGCACGTCACCCGTTATCCTGACGCAGGCATCGCCGCAACAGGGGCTGTGCCTGGTGAGCCGTCCGCCGGAAGGCGGGAAGCAGGGTGGTACCGCGGGAGCAATTTGCGCTCTCGTCCCGGATTGGGATGAGAGCGTTTAAGTTTTATGTGGAGGAAGAATGGCGTTTAAAGACGTGCCGACCAAACTGGATTTTCCCGCTCAGGAACGCGAGATTCTGCGCTTCTGGAACGAGTCGCAGGCATTTCGCAAGCTGCAGGAGATACACCAGCACGATCCAACCTGGTCTTTCATCGACGGACCGATTACCGCCAACAACCCAATGGGCGTCCACCACGGTTGGGGGCGCACCTATAAGGACCTCTATCACCGCTTCTGGACGATGCGCGGCCGCAAGATCCGTTACCAGAACGGGTTCGACTGCCAGGGGTTGTGGGTGGAAGTGGAAGTCGAAAAAGAGCGCGGTTTCAAATCCAAGAAAGACATCGAGGAGTTTGGGCTGGACAGCTTTGTGCGCCTGTGCAAGGCGCGCGTGTTACGCTTTGCCGCCGTACAGACCGAGCAGTCCATCCGGCTGGGTTATTGGATGGACTGGAACGACTCCGACGAACTGCGCGAACTCGCCCGGCTCATCGAGAGCGAGCCCCTAAAACAGATCACCGTCCAGGGACCCGAAGGACCCTACACCAACACGGTCGAACAGGTCGTCGGGCATCTTGGCTTGCAGGAGATGGGCGGCAGTTACTTCACGTTCTCGAACGAGAACAACTATATGATCTGGAACTTCCTGAAGAAGTGCTGGCAAAAGGGCTGGCTGTACCGCGGCGTGGACGTGATGCCCTGGTGTCCACGCTGCGCCACCGCCATCAGCCAACACGAGATCGTCACCGACGGTTATGCCGAACTCACCCATCGCAGCGTCACGCTGCGCTTCCCGCTGCGCGAGCGCCCCGGCGAATCGCTGCTGGTGTGGACCACCACCCCCTGGACGCTGACGAGCAACGTCGCTGCCGCAGTCGGACCAGACCTGACTTATGTCAAGGTTCGCCAGGGCGATCAATTGCTTTATCTCTCTCGAGGCACGCTGGACATGCTGCGCGGATCTTATGAGGTGCTCGCCGAGCTGCAGGGCTCCGAGATGGAAGGCTGGACCTACGACGGACCCTTCGACGACCTGCCCGCCGAAAACGAAGTTGGCGGACACACCGTTTTGAAGGACCTGGCGCGGGGGGTAGACCTGAGCGCTGTGCAGGCTCACCGGGTCATCCTCTGGGATGAAGTAGGCGAGACCGAGGGCACCGGAATCGTCCATATCGCTCCGGGGTGCGGCGCGGAAGACTTCCAGCTCGGACGTGAGCACCACTTCCCGCTCGTCGCTCCGCTCACCGACGAAGGTTTCTTCGTGGACGGCTTCGGCTGGTTGAGCGGAAAACACGTGAGCGAGGTCGCCACACCCATCTTCGAAGATCTGGAACGCAAAGGCGTGCTTTACAATGTAGAGCCTTACACCCACCGCTACCCAACCTGCTGGCGCTGCAAGACCGAACTGGTGTTCCGCCTGGTGGATGAGTGGTTCATCAGCATGGGCGAATCATACAATAAGCCGCGCGACCAACTCACCGCCGCAGAGAAGGAGCGCAGCCTGCGCTACCAGATCATGGACGTGGTGGAGCAAATCCGCTGGATCCCCGAATTCGGTTTTGCGCGCGAGATGGACTGGCTGCGCAACATGCACGATTGGATGATCAGCAAAAAGCGTTATTGGGGGCTGGCGCTGCCATTCTGGGTCTGCGAAAACTGCAGCGCCTACGAAGTGATCGGTGATGAGCATGAACTTCAGGCGCGCGCCGTCGCGGGCTGGGAAACCTTTGCAGGGCACACTCCGCACCGCCCCTTCATCGACGCGGTCAAGCTCGAATGCCCCAAATGCGGCGGACGGATGAGCCGCATCCCCGACGTGGGCAACCCCTGGTTGGACGCCGGCATCGTTCCATTCAGCACGCTGCGTTACCGCACCGATCCAGACTACTGGCGCACCTGGTACCCCGCCGATTGGATCAGCGAATCGTTTCCGGGGCAGTTCCGCAACTGGTTTTACAGCCTGCTCGCCATGGCGACCGTGGTGGATAGCAGCCCGCCTTTCCTTGAGAACTTCGGTTACGGCACGCTGCTCGCCGAAGATGGGCGCGCGATGCACAAAAGCTCGGGCAATATGATCGAGTTCAACGAGGCAGCTGACAAGATGGGGGTCGATGTGATGCGCTGGCTCTTCTGCGCTCACAAACCGGAGAACGACCTGCTGTTCGGTTATCACCGCGGCGATGAAGCCCGGCGCTCTTTCTTGATACCGCTGTGGAACGCTTACAGCTTCCTGGTAACCTATGCTAATCTGGACGGCTGGACGCCCGCCGCGCAGGATTCTTTTGATCCGCGCTTCCCCGAAGGTCCCACCCCCTCCAGCCACAACCTGTTGGATCGCTGGATCCTGGCGCGCCTGAACCAGATCATCCCACCGGTCAGCGAAGCGCTCGAGAATTCCGATTCGCTCACGGCAACCTTGCACCTGGGCGCCTTCCTGGACGACATGACTAACTGGTACATCCGGCGCAGCCGCCGGCGCTTCTGGAAAAGCGAGCACGACCAGGACAAAAACGAAGCCTATGCCACGCTTTACCATGTTCTGCTCAAATATGCCCGCCTGCTGGCGCCGTTCATCCCGTTTGTGACCGAAGCGATCTACCAAAACCTGACGCGATCAATCCGAGAGCAGGCTTATGAGAGCATCCACCATACCGCCTGGCTGGTTCACGATCCAGCCGCGATCGATCAGGACCTGCTCGATCAGATGGAAGTCGCCCGTCAGGTTGCCAGTCTGGGGTTGGCAGCGCGCAACAGCGCCGGGCTCAAAGTGCGCCAGCCGCTCGCCCGAGTCCTGGCTTATGCTGGAGGGCGCCAGTCTCTGCGGGACGAACTAATCGAAATTGTCACGGACGAGCTCAACGTCAAGCAATTCGAGTTCGTCCTACAAGCCAGCGAGCTGGTTGAATACCAGGTGCTGCCGGATAACAAACTGCTCGGTCCCCGCTTTGGGGCAGCCTTCCCGCGGCTGCGCCAGGCGCTGCTGGCGGCTGATCCAAATGCGGTTGCCGCGAGCGTGCTGGCGGGTCAGCCGGTCACGCTGGAGTTGGACGGCGATCCCGTAGAGCTGGCGCCCGAGGAAATCCTGGTGCAGACCCGCCCGGCGGCAGGTTTGGCGGTCGCCGCCGACCGGTATGCGACCGTGGCGGTTGACGCCCAGGTCACGCCGGAACTGCACCGCGAGGGCATGGCGCGCGAGGTGGTGCGGCGCGTCCAGGCGATGCGTAAGTCAGCCGGGTTCGATATCGCAGACCGGATCACCACCTACTACGAAGCTGAAAGCGAATTCGCGCGGGTCTTTCAGGAATGGGCGGCTTACATCCAGGCTGAGACGCTCTCTACCGACCTGGTCGCCGGGGCGGCTCCGGAAGGGGCGTACCGCGAGACCCACGATCTGGACGGCGAGCGTCTCAGCCTCGGCGTGATGCGCATATAGCCAGGCTGCTCCAGTTGTAGAAAACGAGAAACCCGTCGGGGTGTAACGCACTTTT
>MWTA01000043.1 GCA_002050125.1 Anaerolineae bacterium UTCFX2
AAATTCCTGCCCGGCGGAGTTATTCCGGCTGCTTACCTGGCGCATCGTAATGAAGCCATCGTGGCAGCAATCTTTATCGTCATCTGGCACTTCTTCCACGTCCATATTCAACGCCTTAATTTAAGCATCTTCACTGGAAGAATGAACGAGGAAGAGGTGCGCCAATATCATGCTCTGGAATATGAACGGTTAACTGGCAATGTAACCGAAGACGCCGCTGAACCAGGAGGAAGCGAGTGATGCCGATCCGACGCGCTGTATTTTTCATCCTCTCCGGTCTCGCGTTGATTCTCTTCTCCATCAGCGTCTTCTTCGTCACAAGTGCATCGGCAAAGCCGGCGGTGCAGGAGGTTCCGACCGAAACCCCACCCCCGGCAGCCGAAACGCCGGTTGCGCCGCCCGAAGGCGCTACCCCCAACCTTTCGCTCGCAGACGATTATTGTCTGGGCTGCCACGGTGCGCCGGGCGAAACGCTGACCCTCCCCAGCAGCGAGGAGTGGGATCTTTATACGCCGGCTGAAATGCACCAGGCTTCGATCCACGGTCAGATGGGATACGCCTGCGTACAGTGCCATACGGAGGTAGGCGAATATCCGCACCCGCCATTTCAGGCAAACGATCTGCGCGATGTGACGCTCCAACTGAACAACGTGTGCGGTCGCTGTCACACCTCACAGTTCGAGCTCGAACAAGACAGCGTGCATTCCGCCGCGCGCGCGGCTGGCATACGTGAAGCAGCGGTGTGCGTCGACTGCCATACCGCTCACGAAGTGCGCCAGTTGACCGATCCGAATACCCATAAATTGCTGCCAGAAACGCGCCAATGGATTCCGGAGCGATGCGGGTTATGCCACAGCGAGATCTATCAGAAATACGCCCAGAGCGTACATGGAACCGCGTTGAGCGAAGGCAATCCCGATGTTCCCACGTGCATCGATTGTCATGGGGTGCATAACATCGAAGATCCGCGCACCGCATACTTCCGCTTGCGATCGCCCCAGATGTGCGCCAAATGCCACACCGATGCTAAGCTGATGGCGAAATACGGTCTCTCAACCACCGTTTTGAACACCTACGTGGACGATTTTCACGGCACGACTGCCGTGCTATTCGAAAAACTATCCCCCGATGCGCAGGTGAATACGCCGGTTTGTTATGACTGTCACGGCGTGCACGATATAAACTCGGTCAATGACCCGGAAACCGGGCTGCAAATGCGGGCTAACCTGTTAAAGCGCTGCCAGATCTGCCACCCCGACGCAAACACGAACTTCCCAGCGGCGTGGATGTCGCATTACGAACCCTCGCCCGAGGTCTACCCGCTGGTCTATTATGTCAATCTGTTCTACAAATACTTTATTCCGGTCACCCTGGGCGGAATGGCTCTTCTCGTAGTGCTGGATGTCAGCCGCGGCATGCTCAATCGCCGCAGGGAACGCGTGATTCAAGCTGCCGAGAAGCCAGGCGAAATTCAACCCGATCTGGACGTAGAGGGGGATGAAGATATGGAGTTGAGCGCGTCTGCCGAAGATCCTGCAAATGCAGGCAAGACAGTCGAATCGGCGGGCGCGCAAATAGCAGAAAAAGAAGAGGTTCATCCCGAGGCGTCGGAGGTTGAAACAGAAGCGAGCCAGTTGGTTGACGATCATGCGACTGCCCTTGCAGAGGATGTAACGCACAAAGACAAAGACAAGGATCAGGGCGTAGAAACCGCAACGGATGAGGCGGAGGACAACCATGGATGAGCAAGGTCAAACTCTAGAGCAACCCTCCTCCGAACCCGCCCACGCAACCGCCAGTCAGGTGTTCTATCACCGCTTTGATCTCTCTCAACGGATCGAACACATCCTTCTCCTGACATCATTTACAACGCTTGGCATCACCGGTTTGGCGCAAAAATTCATCGACTCCCCAATCAGCCTGTTTGTTATCCAGGCGCTTGGAGGCATCGAATCAACCCGGCGCATCCATCATATCGCAGCCTTCGTCTTGGCGTGGGTTTCGGTGTACCACGTCCTCGCAGTTCTGTACCGGTTGACTGTGCTGCGCGTGCCGCTCACAATGATGCCGCTGATCGAGGATTTCAAACACCTCTTCGATGACCTCGCTTATTATTTCGGGTTTCGAAAGACCAGGGCGTATTACGGCAGATACAACTACGCCGAAAAGGTGGAATACTTCGCCGTGGTGTGGGGCACCATTATCATGGCGATCACCGGTTTTATGATGTGGAACCCGCTCACCACCACCCAGTTCCTGCCTGGGGAGGTGATCCCGGCAGCCAAAGCCGCGCATGGCGCGGAAGCAGTGCTGGCGGTGCTGGCGATCATTATCTGGCATACGTATCACGTTCATTTCAAACGCTTCAACCGCAGCATGTTCACCGGCAAATTAAGCGAACAGGAAATGGAAGAGGATCATCCAGCCGAATTGGAGTTGATTGAGACCGGAAACAACTGGCAGCGTCCGCCAGAGGATGTGATCCGCCGGCGGCAGCGAACATTCCTCCCGGTTGCAGCCGTGCTAGGGTTGGTGTTCGGCGCGGGGATAATTGCTTTTGTTACGATTGAGCCCGCCACCGCGATCACAACCGTAACGCGAGGGGAGACAGCCTCGGTGTTCGTGCCGGTAACCCCCACCCCCAGACCTACCAGCGCTCCCACGCCTACCAGCGAAGTATCGCTCAGCGCCGGTCCCAACACTTGGGACGGAACCTATGCGGAGCTCTTCTCCAATCGCTGCGGAACCTGTCATGTGCGGACTGCCGTCGGCGGCTTCAGCCTGGCTACCTACCAATCAGCCTTGCAGGGTGGAATCAGCGGACCCGGCATAGTCCCTGGAAATGCGCAAGCCAGCAAATTGGTTCAGGTTCAAGAAGAAGGCAACCATCCGGGGAGACTCACCGCTGAAGAGCTGCAAGCCGTGATTGGCTGGATCAACGCCGGCGCTCCAGAACAATAGCCTCATGTCTGGTTTGTTGCGAGGGCGGCGTGACTGAGTTCTTCCTGCGCAACATTGTTTTAATCTATTTTTTCTATGGCTTGTCCTTCTTCAGCATGGGACTTGCCATCATGATCGAGTTGGGTCACAACTCGGAGCTAGACTTTGCCAAAGCGCTGGTTCCTCTGGCATGGTTCGGAATCGTACACGGCGGCAACGAATGGTTCGAAATGTACCTGTTGATGAACCCCGCTTTCGCCGGTCACCCCCACAACAGTTGGATTTCTCCTTTCAGGGTGTTCTTGCTTGCGGCATCTTTCATGCTGTTGATTGCCTTTGGGGCGCGACTGATCTCCGGTCCTGCAAGACCCGCGCTTCAATGGGGGATGATGTTCGCGGTTGGGGCAATTTGGGGAATCGGGCTGTTTGAATTAATTGTCACTCCGCTGCCGCGCGGCGACCGGCTTGTCGCCGCAGATGTCTACTCAAGATATGCATTGGGCATTCCGGGCGCAGCGCTGGTAGTCTGGGGGCTGATCCTGCAGCGCGCCAGGTTCAAGGAACAGGGCATGAAGAATTACGCCGATGCGCTCCTGGTCGCGGCGATCGCCTTCGGCATTTATGGCGGGATTGGTCAACTGTTCACCGCTTCCAGTTCGGTTTTTCCGTCCAATCTAATAAATTCAAGCAAATTTCTGCAATGGTTTGGGTTTCCAGTTCAACTGCTGCGCGCCGCGATGGCGACTTTTGCCGCAGCCTTCATCATCCATTCGCTGCGCGTGTTCGACTTCGAAAATCGCCGGCGGATCGAAGCGCTGCGCCAGGCGCAAATCGAGGAACGCCGGCGGCTGGAGGAGACCCGGGCTGAACTCCTGCACCGCACCGTGAAAGCCCAGGAAGCCGAAAGACAACGCATCGCCCGTGAATTACACGACGAGACCGGTCAGACGCTCACCGCGTTAGGTCTGGGGTTAAGAGGGCTGACTTCCTCGATCCATACCAACCCTGAAAGAGCTGAAGAGCAAGCCAAGCATCTCGAAAAGCTGGCGGGCAACGGTTTGAACGAGCTTCAACGCCTGGTTGCCGGTCTTCATCCTCCTCAACTCGATGACCTGGGGCTGCTGGCGGCTTTGCGCTGGTACATCAATGAAATCCGCGGACACTATGCGATCAATATTAAACTCACCAATCAAGGCGATACCCAACGACTTCCAATTGAAACCCGAATCGTGCTCTTTCGCATTGCGCAAGAAGCCCTCACCAATATCGTCCGCCATGCAGATACTGACCAGGCAGAGATCCACCTGGAGTGCGATTCTGCGCAAGTGCGCCTACACATCCGCGATTATGGAAAAGGCTTCGACGTATCAAGCGCTTTAAGCGCCCAAAACAGAGACCCGTGTTGGGGGCTCATGGGGATGCAGGAACGCGCAAACCTGATCGGAGCCGATCTGGAAATCCAATCCATTCCTGACGAGGGCACGCAGATTCTGGTGGTTGTTCCAATAAAAGAGGGAATTGATGTCTGAGATCCAGCTTCTTCTCGTCGATGATCACGAGGTTGTGCGCACCGGGCTTCGAATGCTGCTGGAAAACCAGTCCGATATGGTCATTCTGGCAGAGGCAAGCACTGGAAACGAGGCAATCGAGTTGGTTGACGTTTATCATCCAAACGTTGTCGTCATGGATATTACCCTGCCAGACATCTCTGGGATCGAGGCAACGCGCCGGTTGAAAGCCAAACATCCGAAAATCGCCGTGGTCGCGCTGACCATCCATGAAGACGAACAATACTTCTTCGAAATGCTCCAGGCTGGGGCGTCCGGTTATGTGCCTAAGCGCGCCGCGCCCGAAGATCTAATCTCCGCGATTCGCGCGGCGTACAACGGCGAAATTTACCTTTACCCCTCCCTTGCCAAAGCCTTGGTCAGCGATTACCTGGGGCGCAGCCGCACCCAACAAGAAGAAGAAAAATTGGAAGCGCTGACGCCGCGCGAACAGGAAATCCTGGAACTGCTCGCAGAGGGGTTGACCAATGATGAGATCGCGGAGCATTTAGTCATCAGCCGGCACACCGTTGCGCGCCACCGTGAAAACCTGATGCGCAAGCTCGATCTGCACAACCGCAGCGAACTGGTCAAGTATGCAATCCGAAAAGGCTTGATTGCAGCGTAACTGACGCTTCAAACCGGATGGGTGAACCACCCTATATGAAAATGGTATGCTCCGCCCATTGCCCTCCCTCCCTATTGATGATATCTTAAGCTCAGAAATAACCAAAGTTCAGAATTACAGGTTTCGACCTGGGGAGATTCCGATGGGTAAGAAACAGTTTACAGCAGTTTTTTGGACGCTTTTCCTGGCGATTCCCTTTACAGCGCTGGCGTTATCGCTTGCCGCGTACCTCACCGAAAACTTGGGCCGGATCATGGCTGACTTCAATGAGTTCAGCATGGCGTATTCCGCTGGCAGCAAGGGTTTGATCGTTGAAATGGCTGCCCGATGGCCCGAAGTCGCCGGAATGATCATTGGACAACTGGTGCTGATGACCATATTGCTGTTCACCTGGCGCTCCCAGAAGACGGAAAATCAACACAACGCATAACCATTGCTCTTGGCTGCCTGTAATCGGAGTTCGCGGAATCTGTCCCGCGAACTCTTTTCATTTAGAGGAGGGTCACGGAATAAATCGACGAACTTCGCTTGCCTGACGGGAAAACGCTTCGAGGTTGAATTGTCAGGAGCCACAAAAAAATTTAAGATTGAGTAGAGAAATCACCCTAATACTCTATTAATTTTCGGTTATAATACATGCTTATGCGCCTGGAAGCGCAATATCAAAAAATTCTTTCTGTTTTACATTCTGTACAAGTGCCAAAAAACTTAGAGAGGAGAATGCTTATGAAAATAAAATTCTTAATATTAACTGGAGTGCTGCTCTTGTTGATCGCGGTTGCAGCTGCCTGCCAGCCGGCTCCAGCCCCGACAGCAGCCCCGGTTGAAACAACCCCCTGTCCGACAGCGGCGCCCTGCCCAGAGTGCCCGTCCTGTCCGACGCCCGAACCGCCAGTGGTGGAGAACGTTCCCTACGAGGAGTTATGGGCTAACTCTGGACATAACGCCTCCGATGCGGAAGCTTTCAACCATTGGAACACAGAAGATCCCGCTGCCGTACCCACGATGTGCGCCAAATGCCACACCAGCGAGGGTTACGAGGAATTCACCTCCACCGGAACGATCGCCAATGCAATCCCCGCTCCGGCTGGAACAATTCAATGTGTCGCCTGTCACAACGAGACCGCCGCGGCGTTGGACTCTGTCACCTTCCCATCGGGGATTGAAATAACCGACACCGGCCCAGCCACGCGCTGCATGGTCTGTCACCAAGGGCTCGCTTCCAAAAACACAGTGGACGCGGCGCTCGAGAAATTCGGCGTGACGGGTGATCCTGACAAAGTGCCGGAACCCGTGGACGGCGCTCAGCTTGGTTTCATGAGCAACCACTACTATCCTGCCGGCGCTACCCTTTACGGCACCGAAGCTAAAGGCGGATACGAATACGACGGAAAGAGTTACGATGGCAAATTCCGGCATGTCGAAGGGATCCAGGACTGCCTCGGCTGTCACAACTCGCACAGTTTGGAAGTGAAGCTGGATACCTGCAAAAAGTGTCATGAAGGCGTCTCAACCGTTGAAGATCTGCGTAATGTCCGCATGCAAGGTTCTTTTGTAGATTACGACGGCGATGGCAACGTGCAGGAAGGTATCGATGGCGAGCTGAAGGGGCTGCAAGAAATCCTCTACAGCGGCATTCAAGAATATGCCCGCGACGTGGTAGGCACCGGGATCGCCTATGATCAAAATGCCTATCCGTATTTCTTTACCGATGCTGATGGAGACGGCACACCTGACACCAATGCAGATGGCAAGCGCACCGCTTACTCCACCTGGACTGCCAGGCTGGTCAAAGCGGCTTACAATTACCAATCATCGGTGAAGGATCCAGGCTCATTCGCCCACAACGCAAAATACACCATTCAATTGATGCACGACTCGATCGTGGATTTGAACGATAAGCTTGGAACTATCGACATAGCATCGCTTCACCGTGAAGACCCGGGCCATTTTGCCGGCAGCACCGAACCGTTCCGGCACTGGGATGCCGAGGGCGGCATTGTACCCGGCGAATGTGTTAAGTGCCACCAAGACGAAGGGGTTCCGCAATTCTTGGCTAATGACGCCAACATTGCTATGCCCGCCAGCAACGGCTTTATGTGCACCACCTGCCACAATGAGCAGGCGTTCCCTGCGCTCTACGATGTTACTGAAGTGACTTTCCCCTCCGGCGCCAAAGTAACCTTTGGCGGAACAGATGCAGATGGAAAACCCATCGCAGACCCATCTAACCTGTGCCTGCTCTGCCACCAGGGGCGCTCATCCACTTCGATCGTTAACAAGAGCCTAGTGGATAAGGAACCGAACACTCCCGATCCGGGCATTCGCCCCCAGAATATCCACTATTTTGCCGCAGGAGCCACCCTATTCGGGGACGAAGTCCAGGGCGCTTACCAGTTTGAGGGTCAGGACTATCTTGGCTTCAATTCCAGTCACCCGCTCAATAAGTGTAAGGATTGCCACGACGTCCATGCACTCGAGGTCAAAATTCAATCATGCACGGGCTGCCACAGCGGCTCGTCTGATCCGCAAGATCCGCGGACGTATCGGTTGGATCGCACTGACTACGATGGCGACGGAGATACCAACGAGGGCATCAGCGCCGAAATCGACGCTTTTGCTGAACGATTGTACGCCGCGATGCAAGCTTACGCAGTCAAAATTGGTACGCCGATTCTGTACGACTCCCACAGGTATCCATACTTCTTCGTGGATGCAGACGGCGACGGCGTTGCGGACACCGGCGAAAAAGGACCGGTTAGCTATAACGCCTGGACGCCAACCCTGGTGAAAGCCGCCTACAATTACCAGCTCTACCAAAAAGACCCAGGCGCGTTCACCCACAATCCCAAGTACGTGCTGCAATTCCTCTACGATTCGATTGTAGCATTGGGCGGCGATGTCAGCGGGTTCACCCGACCTGCCACGCCAGCCGAATAAGCCGCACACTCCAGCATAAGAAAAGGGAGCTGTCCTGTAAACCTGGACAGCTCCCTTTTAAATTTCCGAGTAAACAGCCTATTGATTGGGATTGATCCGGAGTGGGGTGCCACACGCCCGGCAGAATTGATCTCCAGGAAGCGCCCGTTTGCCACATTGTTGACAGTAAACCTGACTATCTCGGGCGTCCTCCACCAGCGCTGAGGCAGCCGGTCTGCGCCGCCGGTGACGTTCCTTCGGAGGCGTTTCATCGCGTAAACCGGATTTCCAGTACCAGAAAGCTCCCCCGGCAATCAGAACGAAGCCGATTATGCCCAAGAATATCGGCAAAATACCCGGGATGTTCGCGGCTCCAGGGAAAGGACCTTCCAGCGGCGCGCTTGATTCGACGGTCATATCGCTGACGCTCAAGGTATCCGTGGTTTTTTGGTATATGATGGAGATTTCAAATACCTGTCCCTGGTCCAGGGGCCCAACATTCATACCGTAATACATCAGCCCATCCGCGCCCTGTTGAACGCTGACCGTCCCAGGTTTGATCTGCATTCCAGTGGCGTCTTTCGGTTGCTGGACATCGATCCCAAACGACGCAACGGCATAATCCCCTGGCCAGGTATATCGGTAAGTGCGCTGGTTGCCGTCCCGCTCCAAAGAGGGATCATAAAACTCAAGCTGGATTTCTGGCGTCGTTGCCTGAAAAATTACCCTGGTCCAACCCGGTTCGGTTTGTAGCTCGTACGGGATCGAGAAAAGCCCTCCGCCTGGCTGGCGGACCGCCACCGCGTGCGGCTCGCCCGCAGCCGCCGGGATTCTCAACGCCATTTGAAAGGGTAAACTCGTCTGCGAATTCAGAATGATGTGATAGATCACCAGCATGCTGGGGCGGTCAAACTCGGGCCACAGGTCCACCTTTACCTCGGAAAGCGGCGCTGCGTCTTGCGCCAAAACCCCTGCTGGAACGCTCAAGATCAACACAAAGAAAAGTGCAGCAAGATGCTTGAACACGCTCTGTTTATACTCCTTCCATAATCGTTTCAGAATCCCCGATTGCCTGGCGGACGCTCTCGGTCAGCTCGCCGAAAACTGCGGTGTACCGCATCGCCTCCCGCCGGGGGCGCGGAAGATCGACCGGCAAGTCCAGACACAGCCTGCCCGGACGATGGCTGATAACGAGCACGCGATCGGCTAAGAAAAGCGCCTCGGAGATCGAATGGGTTACCATCACAACGGTTTTCTTGTGCGTCTGCCAGATGCGCAGCAGTTCGTTGCCCATCCGCTCACGGGTCAGGGCGTCTAACGACCCTAACGGTTCATCGAGCAGCAACACTTCGGGGTCATGGATCAGCGCTCGTGCGATTGCAACCCGCTGCGCCATTCCGCCGGAGAGATCGCGCGGCAGAGCCTGCTCGAAACCTTTCAGACCCACCAATTCTACCATTGCCAGGGCAATCTCATCAGCTTCCAACGCCGTCAAACCTTCCAGTTCAAGCGGCAAAGTGATGTTTTGCAGCACCGTCCGCCAGGGCATTAAGTTGGATTTTTGGAACACGAAGCCCACGCCTTTGCGTGGCCCGGTCACAATTTGATTGTGAAATCGGACTTCTCCGGAGGTAGACTCCAGCAAACCCGCCAGTATCCTGAGCAGGGTGCTCTTCCCGCTGCCCGAAGGACCCAGGACGCACACAAACTCCTGCGGAAAGACCGAGAAGCTTATCTTTTCCAGCGCGCGCAGCCCCCCATTGCCGGTCGGGAAAACGCGGCTCACCGCGCGCACCTCGATCATGGCGTTCGCAGATTGGTTGTGGTGGCTGAGAGTAAAGTCCATCCGCTTATTTCGTCTCGATAAACTGGTTGGTAAATGCTTTGTCCAATTCCAATGGGGCTTCGAGCATTCCCATTTCCAGCAGCACGCGCTGCATATTCTCCCAGGATTCGAGCGATGAATAACCTGGGCGATCCGTCTTCCAAAACTCCAGCGAAGCGTTCAACACCGCCTTTTGCACCTCTTGCTGCTGCGGGTCCAGGTCTCCGATGTATTTTTTGCATATTTCAAACGCCTCGTCCGGATGATCGAGGGTATAAGCAATACCTTTCAGCATCGCCCGAACCATTCGTTGAACCAAATCCGGATTTTCCGCGATCGTTTTTTCATTGGAAAGCAATCCATTCGATGACAGCTCTACATAGTCTGCCACTCTCACAAGATCGATCGCGTAGCCCAGTTTGGCAAGCTGGATCGGCTCGTTATTAGCATAAATCACTACGCTGTCAACCCTTTTACTTACAAGCGCTTCCACTTGATTGAAGCCAATCGAATCCAGACGAACGTCGTCCTCCGTCAAATTGCCGGCGTCCAACAGCGCCCTTAGTCCAATATAGCTGGCGCCGAACAGACCAGGCAAGCCTATTTTCATCCCCTTCAGATCGGCTGGGGTTTTTATCCCCTTGTCCGCCATTGAGGCAACCGCCACCGGATAATCGTGCCACCAAGCCAGGACATACACCACAGGCAAACCCTGGGCGCGGGCAAGCAATACTTGCTCGCCCGAAACGAGCGAAAAAGGCAGCTCATTTGCGCCGACAAGCGCCACGCCGTCCGTTTCGGTGCTGTAATCAAACTCAATTTCCAAGCCAGCCTGCCGAAAAAAACCTTTTTCGGCTGCGACATAGAAAGGCGCATATTGGACATTGGGGATGTACCCCATCGGCAGGCGGATCTTTTGTGGCTCATTTGCGGCTGGTCGTGAGGCTGAATTTGGGCTGCAAGCCGGAAGAACGACCAGGAACGCAATGAGTAGCAAGCAGGTTTTCTTTATCATTTGAACTTCCCGTTTCTCTTAGATTTGTTTAAGTGATTGGTCTTCCGGCTCACGCCAGGACAGCAGTTTTTTCTCAAGCAAGATAACCGAGGTGTACAGGCTGATTGCAAGGAAAACCAGAGCAAAGACCGCTACAAACACCAGCGCGGTATCATACTGGCCGCGCGCCCGATTGATCATGAAGCCCAGCCCACGATCGGAGCCGACAAATTCGCCGACCACCGCGCCGATGACCGAAAGCGTCGCCCCAATCCGTAACCCGCCCAAAAAGACCGGCATCGCAGATGGAATCTCAAGATAGCGAATGGTTTGCAGGCGCGTCGCCTGGAGGGATCGCATCAGGTCTTGCAAATCCTCCGGAACAGATTTCAAACCCACCACGGTATTCACCAATACTGGAAAGAAGACGATCAGGGCGCAAATCAAAATTTTCGAGAACAAACCCGCTCCGAACCAAATCACCAGCAACGGGGCAATTGCCACAATTGGCACAGATTGGCTGGCAACAATATAAGGAGACAACATGCGCTCAACCAGTCTGGACTTTGCCAGGAAATACCCCAGGACAGTTGCAAATACCACACCGATCGTAAGACCCACCAACACTTCGACCAGCGTAACCCAAAGATGGCGCAAAAGGCTGCCATCGCCGAGCACTGTCATAAATTTGTTCCAGACCAACCCTGGAGGCGGCAGGATAAATGGCGGGTATTGCGTAACATAGACTGCCATTTTCCAGACTACAAACAGACCCAGGATAGAAAGCGGAACGATCACCAGGCGCCGTAGATTTGGTATTCGCACGCCACGCCGCATTTGTTCCATCATACATATCTCGTCGTTCATCAAAAAAGCCCCGTGCTTGAAAAACGGGGCAATATCTCATACCGCGCAACGGATCCGGGATACTAAATCCCGCCGCAACGCTGAGCCTTCTTCCATCCGGACTATACCGTCGGCTCCGGAGTTTCACCGGATCCTGTCCTCAAAAGAGGACTCGCGGGCTTTACCGCCGATCGGGAATAGGTTTGGGCAGCCTGAGCTGCACAAACTTTCACCCTGCCCCGAAGGTTTCCATTCGAGCGTCTCAACCCTCGAATGGGTTTTCAATTGTTCTTGCTCATCTATTATAACTCAGTGGAAGGAAATTGGAATGATTGGTATACTGGTTTCCTAAAACGGGTTCCTCTTCTTGCATTAAAGAGGAACTTATCTGTTTACATCATCGTCCAGTAGGTATGTCTCTCAGGTACAGACAAGCCGTGCCAGCGCCGCATCTCTATCCAGAGGACCCTTATTTAGCCCGTCAATCCGCTCGCCCGATTGTATTCAGACTGCCGCGGCGGCAGAGGGGCACGCACCTTCTGCTCGCGCTTGCGTTTCTGACGGCAATTGGGTTTGCGGCAGTTCTGTTAGCAGCCGCTCTTGGCGCAGCGTTATTCTATGGATATTACGAGCTGGGCGAACGCATTTACCCAGGGGTCAGCGCCGGCGCGCTGGATTTGGGCGGCGCCACGCAGCCGGAGGCGGTTCGAATGCTCGACAAGCGCTGGAACCAGGAAGCATCCATCCTGGTGACCAATGGTCTGCAAAACCGCCTCTTCACCCCTGGGGAATTGGGGATCTCGCTGGATGCCCGCGCAACCACGCAGTCTGCCTACAATATCGGACGGCGCGGCTCACTGATGGCGCGCCTGGCGCAGATTTATGTGAGCTGGAAGGATCATTGGCAAATTCAGCCCATGGTCGCTTTGGATCTTCAGACCGCCCGCAGCGCGCTTGAGGCTACCAACCCTCTGATGAGCAAAGCCCCTATCGATGCAACGATTCGCGTTGAGAGGGATGAACTGGTCGCGGTCCCGGCAGAATTGGGATATTCCCTCAACATAGATGAGAGCCTGAAAACCCTGCAAGCTGATGCAGCCCTGGTGCTGCAAAACGGCGTGTTGGCTGCACTGCCTCAACCCGTACCGGCAGCGATTTCAGACGCCACGCCCCTCCTGACTGAAGCAAAACGCATCCTGGACCAGCCCGCAATCGTGCAGGTGTACGACCCGATCAGCGATGAAAGCGGCGAATACCCAATCCCGCGCGCTCAGGTTGCCAGTTGGCTGCGGGTAGCCCAAATGGACCACCAGCCCCAGGTTTCGTTGGATGAAGCCGGGGTAGCAGCCTTTCTATCCGATCTGTCCGGTCAACTGGGGCAAGGGCGCGCCATCGATGCCGCGCGTTACAGCGGCGCGATCGCTGAGGCGCTTCGAATCGGAAATCCAGCTCGCGCCAGCGTCAGCCACCCCTCCACGCGTTATCTGGTTCAGAGCGGGGACACCCTGCTTAAGCTCGGTTGGCGGCTGGGCATCCCTTATTGGATGATCCTGCAAGCCAATCCCGGCATCAACCCGGACGCGTTGATCGCCGGAACTGAATTGATCATACCATCCAAAGACGAACTGCTGCCCTTGCCGACTGTGCCCAACAAACGCATTGTGATCAGCCTGGCGCGCCAGCGTTTGGCGATCTATCAGGATGGAGTTCAAATTGCTCAACACGTTATCAGCACGGGCATCAACCGCTCGCCGACCCAGCCGGGCGTGTTCCAGGTGCGCACGCACGATAAAAACGCCTATGCCTCGGTTTGGGATCTGTATATGCCGAATTTCCTGGGCATCTACGAAGCCTGGCCCGGTTTTATGAACGGCATCCACGGTCTGCCAACCCTCTCCAACGGACAGCGCATGTGGGCAAACAGCCTGGGACGCCCGGCTTCTTATGGCTGCATCATCCTGGGCCTTGAAGAAGCCAAATGGCTCTACAACTGGGCTGAAGACGGCGTCATCGTCGAGATTCGCGAATAATTCAATCCCCAAAAAGACAACCCATTCCATTGTGAGGAACTTCTATGTTTACCCGACTACAACCCAAGAAGACCTTGTTTCAGACAATCCAACTGCTATTGATGATGGCAATCATCCTGGGCGCCTGCCGCCCGGGACCAGGGAAAACCGTTGACGTTCCTAAAACAACAGAGAGCCAGACAAACAAAAACACGCCTGTCATTCAACCGCAAGACAGCGGGCTGGCAGTCGTTGACGATGGGTCGCCGGTCCCTCCAGTCGTGGTTCAACAACAACCCAGCGGCGGCATGGAATTTCCGGTTGACGGTCAGATCAAGATTGTTTTTGATCAACCGATGAACGAGCAGAAAACGACTGCCGCCTGGGGGGTCACCGATCCTGACGGCGCGGAGGTGGTAGGCGATGTCTCCTGGCTGGATTCACGCACGCTGCTGTTCAAACCCAACCAACCGATGCGCGGCGGCGCCACCTACAGAGTGCGGCTCTCGACTGGAGCCACCAGTGCAAAGGGTCTCGAAATGCAAAACCTGCTCAGCTTTGAGTTTGTCACAGTGGGCGAACTGGAGGCCAGCCAGGTCTTTCCGGCGGACGGCGCGCAGGACATTTCTTCCGATTCCGTGATTACGGTGATCTTCAACCGCCCAGTTGTCCCACTCGTAATCACTGAAGAGCAAACTAACTTCCCGCAACCGCTCGAGATCAGCCCCAAGCTCGCGGGCAAAGGGGAGTGGGTCAACACCTCGGTTTACATTTTCCGACCGGAGCCGGCTCTAAAGACCGACAGCACCTATCAGGTGCGGGTCAAGTCGGGCTTGGAAGATTCCCTGGGGGAGACCCGCCTCGCCCAGGATTACGCCTGGTCATTCCGCACCACAACCGCCTCCATCGCTTCGTTTGAGCTGTCGAGCGGTCAGGTTAATCCAGAAAACTACTACCAAAATGTGTTGCTGGACACATATTTCAAAATCAATTTCCAACAGACGATGGATCAGTCGAGCGTTGAATCAGCCCTGTCGCTGACGACCGGCGCCAATCAGGCGGTTGATTTTACAACGAACTGGAACCAGAACGCAACAACCATTGTCTTCACCCCCACCCAGATGCTCGCGCTTAACACCAGTTACACGCTCGCGCTCGACGCAAGCGCGCAGGCGCAGGATGGAGGAACGCTTAAAGAAGGTCTTGCGTGGCAATTCCAGACAATCCCACCGCCAGCGATCGTTTCCACGCGGCCCGAGAATAACAGCTCACCTGACAGCTTCGACGATACATTCTACGTCCAGTTTGCCTCTCCTATGCGGATCGATACAGTGAAAGAGCGGATCGTCATCAGCCCCAGACCCACTCAGGAGGTTGAATGGTGGTACAACGATTGGAACTGGTCGATAAATGGGTATTTCCTGCAACCTTCGACCCGCTACGAAATTCTCTTCAAGGCGGGCATGGAAGACATTTACGGAAACGCCACCCAAACCGACACCATCGTCCGGTTCATTACCCCCAAGCGCAACCCATATGCCGCGCTGGCGATGCCGTATAACGTCTCAGTTGTGCGGGCTTTCGGCTCGAAAGACGCGCAACAGTTTTATGTCACGCACACCAATGTCAAGAGCATCACGCTCACATTAGCCTCGCTAACTCAGCAGCAATTTGCAGATTTTCTGGCTGGCAATGAGAGCACTTTTAGTTTCAGACCAACGGCGGAATCCGTCATCTGGAAAAAACAGGAGGCGTCTACCGGAAAGCTGAACGAAAGCGTACTTAAGAGCTACCCATTTGAAGGAAAAGATGGCAAACCGCTGCCGCCCGGTTTCTACTTCCTGGGGCTGGATACGCCAGAGGTATCCCACAGCTACTCGCCATATCTGGACTACCGTCTGATATCGGTCGCTGGCGCTAATCTTACACTGAAGACCTCCCAGACGGAGGGGCTCGTGTGGCTGACCGACCTGGAAAGCGGACGACCGGTTCCCGGCGCCCCAATTACGATCTACGACAGTTCCTTCAAACCGATCGCGTCCGGGCAAACGGATCGCGACGGCATGCTCTCCCTCGAGCTTCCAGAGCCGAAAAACCCTTATGAAGCGCGTTTTGCGCTTTCTGAGGATGGCAGCGCCTTTGGTTTCGCAAGCAGCCAATGGGAAAGCGGCATGTCGCCCTATGACTTCGGCATTTGGGGCGACTACTACGCTCCAGCCAACCAGCCCACCGCGTACATTTATACCGAGCGACCGATTTACCGCCCCGGGCAACCGGTGTATTTCAAGGGCATTGCCCGCCTGAATAACGACCTGAATTATCAAATACCCGAAGTCGACAGCGTTAATGTAAAGATCAGCAGCTATAAAGACACGGTGTATGAGGAGAAGCTGCCGCTCTCATCCTTCGGGAGCTTCGACGGGAAGTTAATACTCGATCCCGAAGCGGCGCTGGGATATTACATCATCGAAGTCCGGTTTCCCGGCTCGCAAGACGCGATTGGATCGCTGACTTTTAACGTCGCCGAGTACCGCAAGCCGGAATTTCGAGTTGAGCTAAAAGCCAGCGAGAGCAACGTGCTGGATGGGGACCGCTTCCGGGTCGACCTGCAGGCAGATTATTACTCGGGCGGTGGCGTTTCCGAAGGCGGCGTAGAATGGACGCTCACTTCAGAGCCTTTCTACTTCACCCCTCCGTCCGAGTTCAGCGGCTATAGTTTCCGGGATTATGACGAAGACCAGTATCGTTTCGAAGAAGTGGACACCAGCAGCCAGGTGATTGCTCAGGGCAAAAGCCAAACCGACCTCAATGGGCGCTTCAGCGAAACGCTCACAGCCGATTTGAGCGATTCCGCTACAAGCCGGACGCTCACGTTTGAGGCGACCGTTACAGACAGGGCAGCCAGCAGCGTGAGCGGGCGCGTCAGCGTCGTCGCTCATCAAGGCAGCATTTACCCTGGCATTCGTCCAACCGATTACATCGGTAAGATCGGCAAAGAACAAAGTTTTGACCTGGCCGCGCTGGACTGGGAAGGCAACCCGATCTCCGGTCAGAGCCTGCAAGTCGAGATCGTCGAGCGGCGCTGGTACAGCGTCCAGGAACAAGACCCTAGCGGCAGGGTGACCTGGAAATCCACGGTTCAGGAAATCCCGGTGATCGAGTTGGATGATGTAGTCAGCGGTCCCGACGGTAAGGCGCGCGTGAATTTCACGCCCGCGGCTGGCGGCATTTACAAGGCAACCGTTAAAGCGCTTGACTTGCATGGAAAAACCAACAAATCCAGCGAAATCCTGTGGGTGGCTGGGGATGAATTCATCCCCTGGAGGCAGACGAACGACCACAGCTTCGACCTGGTGACAGACAAGAAATCCTACACCCCCGGTGATGTCGCCCAGGTGCTGATCGCCTCGCCGTTCGACGGCGAAGCCTATGCGTTGGTGACCGTCGAGCGCGGTCAGGTTCGCTTCAAGAAAGTCATCCGGCTGACTAGCAACAGCACTATCTACGAACTCCCGATCACGCCAGAGCTGGCGCCCAACGCGTACGTCTCGGTGCTGGTCGTCAAAGGGGTAGATGATCTGACGCCGCGGCCCGATTTCAAAATGGGCATCCGCGAAATCCAGATCGACACGCGCCACCAACAACTGCAGGTGAGTTTGATCCCAGACCAGACGACTGCTGAACCGGGGGATCAAGTCGGCTTCACCGTCCGGACGCGCGACGCGGATGGCAAACCGGTCAGCGCCGAGGTTTCATTGAGCCTCAGCGATCTGGCTACGTTGTCTTTGCTGCCGCCCAATTCGGCGCCCATACTCGATCATTTCTTCTCTGAACGTGCGCTGGGTGTATGGACCGCTGTGCCGTTATCACTCAGTATCGACGCATTTAACGCTGATATTGAAGAAAACCTGCCAACCGGGGAAACCGGCGGCAGCGGCGGCGGCAAAGGCGAAGGCGATCTCGGCGTTATCGACGTCCGCCAGGATTTTCCCGACACCGCCTTCTGGGATCCACGCGTTCTAACCGGGGATAACGGCGAAGCGAACGTCGTCGTGACGCTGCCGGATAACCTGACTACCTGGCGCATGGAGGCGAAGGCTGTTACAAAGGACACCCTTGTCGGTCAGAACACGGTGGATATCGTCAGCACCAAATCGCTGCTGGTCCGTCCGCAGACCCCGCGCTTTTTTGTGGCGAATGACCTGGTGCGGATCGGAACGGCGGTGAACAACAACACCGACCAGGCGCTCACGGTGAACGTGACGGTCCAGGCGCAGGGGTTGATCCTGCAGGGCGACGCCCGAGACACCCTGGAGATTCCCGCCAAACAACAGGCTTTCCTGACCTGGGAAGCCATTGTCGATCCGGACGCGGAACGGGTGGATCTGGTCTTTAGCGCTGAAGGAGGCGGGCTGCGCGACGCCAGCAAACCGCCGCTGGGAACGCTGCCCGATCAGGGCATCCCGCTCTACCGCTTTGAAGCCTACGAAACAGTCGGAACCTCCGGACAGATGACCAGCGAAGGCACGCGCATCGAATCGATCCTGCTACCGGAAACGCTGGACGTGACTTCCGGCGAGCTGCTGATCAAAGTTCAGCCCTCCCTGGCAGCCAGCCTGATCGATGGCTTGTATTATCTAACGCATTTTCCATATGAATGCGTCGAGCAAACCGTCTCGCGGTTTTTGCCAAACGTGATCACAACCCGAACGCTGCAAGCCTCCGGGCTTCAAGACCCCGAACAGGCAAAGGGGCTTGCAGAGCAAGTCAACACTGGCTTGCAGCGACTGTATAACTGGCAGAATCCGGATGGCGGGTGGGGCTGGTGGAGCAACGAAAAAAGCGACCCGCTCACCTCGGCTTACGTGTTGATGGGGATGATCGAAGCTGAAGATTCGGGATACGCGGTGGACCAGGCAGTGATCAACCGCGGGGTGGATTATCTGCGCACCCAAATTGAATCTATCTCCGGTTTGAAGGATCCATCCGTAATCAACCGGCAGTCATTCCTCTTATACGTGCTGGCGCGAGCTGGCGTTGCGGATGTGAGCAGCAGCATCCAGCTTTACAGTCAGCGCGAGCGCATGGCGCTGTTCGCCCGCGCCTTTCTGGCGCGGACGCTTTACATCATCGATCCCGACGACACCCGGATTGCTACGCTGCTCGCAGATTTCGCCAGCGCCGCGATCCTATCCGCCACCGGCAGCCATTGGGAAGAGGAGAGCAACGACCGGATGAACTGGAACACCGATACGCGCACCACTGCCATCATCCTCTCCACCCTCAGCCTGATCGACCCGAACAGCCCGCTCAACGTGAACGCGGTGCGCTGGTTGATGAGTTCGCGCACGAGCAGTCGCTGGCAGGGCACCCAGGAAACCGCCTGGGCGCTGATGGCGCTCACAAACTGGATGTCCGCCAGCGGCGAGATGCAAGCCGACTACCAATATGCGGTTGGGCTGAATGGCGACCGCCTGGGTGGTGGAATCGCAAACAGCCAAACCATTCGAGATGTGCTGGAGTTGAAAGTGGATGCTTCTAAACTGTTGAAAGACGAAGCAAACCGGCTGGCGTTTGCCCGCGATGCCGGTCCGGGAAACATGTATTACACTGCGCATCTGAATCTGTCTCTGCCGGTCAACCAGGTCGAGCCCCTCGATCGGGGTATCGTCGTGAACCGCGCCTATTTCAAGCTGGGCGACCTCGAGCGCCCGATCACTTCGGCGGCGGTGGGTGACCTGCTGCTGGCGCGCGTTACGGTGGTTGCGCCGTATGCCCTGCATTTTGTGGTGATCGATGACCCGCTTCCAGCCGGCTTGGAAAACGTCGATCAATCCCTGAGCACCAGCCCGCAAAGCGTGGAAGTCCCACGGGAGTATTCCAGCCGCGACGCCCTCTGGCGCGGCTGGGGCTGGTGGTATTTCTCCAACATCCAACGGTACGATGAAAAAGTGATGCTTTCCGCCAGTTACCTGCCAGCCGGCACGTACATCTACACGTACCTCGTGCGGGCAGCCACAGCCGGAACCTTCAATGTGATCCCCACGACCGCCCAGGAGTTTTACTTTCCCGAGGTCTACGGGCGCGGCGCGGGGTCCACGTTCATCGTTTCGCCCTGATTGCTTCAAGAAAACCCCCAGCGGCGTTCAAACCGCTGGGGTTTTTTTGTTAAGGCGCACAGTTGAGCGAACCCTCATTCGTGAATTCATGGCTATCGTTCCTGGTCGGCAGCCGCGCCTTTGGCAAGAAAATAATTCCGTCAGCCAATCAGATTCGGTTGGGTTTGAGATATAATCTTGGCAAACAGTCGATTACTTTGGAGGTTAAAACATGGGTTGGATAATCCTCATCCTTTTCATTATCATCGTGTTGATCGTTTGGATCGCCCTCACCCGCAACAGCAAAGATTCCCCGACCGATCTGGATGTGCATGGGCATGCCCCTGTTGCAGAAGCCGCGCCAACTGAAATCGAAACACCCAGCCGCGTGGCGCAGGTCGAACTTGCTGAGGCAAGCGTCGAACCGGCAGCCGAGGCGCGTGCCGCTGCGCCGGCTACATCGATCAAACTGGACGATCTGACGATTGTCGAGGGGATTGGTCCCAAGGTAAGCAGCCTGCTCAACGAAGCCGGGATAATGAACCTCGGGCAGCTTGCCAAAGCCAAACTGGACCTGCTCAAAGAGGTTTTGGAGAAATCGGGCTTGCAATTCATGGATCCCAGCACCTGGGGCGAGCAAGCCAGGCTGGCGGCTGAAGGTAAGCTGGCGGAACTGGAAGAATTACAGCAGCAACTCAAAGGCGGGCGCCGGGTCTCCTGAAGCGCGCTTGAGCGGCTGAAAAATCTAAAGCAGGGTTATCTGCTGGCGACGTGGATCGCGATTTCGGGGCTGAGGATGGATCTCCCATCCAGGGTAAGTCCCTCCGCCTGGATCAGGTGACTCCCCGCTTCCAGCGTCCAAAAGAAAAGATAGGGTTTGTTCGCGATCGAACCGATCTTTTTCCCATCCACCCAAAAATCCAGCCTTACAAGCTCCTCGGATGCGAGGGCTTCGAGCAGAATTCGCTGTGCCTCTCGGGGGATGCCTGTGGAAAGGATGTAGCTGCTGCCGGGCGCCGGAGAAACCAGCGTCAGGGCGGGCGCCGCCCTTCCCACTGACGGTTCTACAGAGGCGGCGGCTGCAAGTTCCTGTTGTGAATTGACGCTTGCATAAAAGTCCGCATAAAGCGCCAACCCCTGCAGGCGCGCCCAGGGCCAGGCTTGCGGCGGCAGTTCGAGCGCTACTTTGACTTCACGCTGATCGACCGGCGTAGCGGCGTCCGCCAAACCGCCGCTGCGGCGGTCGAGGACGACCTGCCGGTAAAACGTGTCTGGCTGAGTGGGCTGCGTCCCGGCGATAAACCACTCCTGACGGCGGTAAGGACAGCGCTCGGTTGGCAGCAGCCCGGAAAGCGCACACACTTCCACCTGCACCAGACCCTCAGGCTGTTCGAATGTGAGCTTCGTCTGCCCCGCCAGGACGGTGCGGAGAAAATCGTGCCAGATCGGCGCCGCGCCGGTCAGCCCGTTGACCTCGCGCATAGGTTGGTAGTCTGTGTTGCCAGCCCACACCCCCACAACTAGATCAGGGGTGTAGCCCACCGTCCAGTTATCGTGAAAGTTCGTGGTTGTCCCCGTCTTCACCGCGGCGGGACGATCGAGCCGCAACCCGCTGTTTGCACCAAAACCGAGCCGCCTGGCGTCGTTGTCGCTCAGGATGTCGCTGATGAGCCAGGCTACGCGCGCATCGAGCACCCGCGTTTGCGCCGGCTGCGGAGCTTGATAAATCACATTTCCGGCTAAATCGGTCACCTCCAGGATGTAGCGCGGCTCGACCCGCACACCATTATTGGCGAAAACGGCGTAAGCGGCGCTCAGGTCGAGCAGACGAACCGCCCCGCCCCCCAACGCGACTGATAAATCGTATTCTTGCGGGTCGCCCAGCGTGGTCAGCCCCATTTTTCGAGAGAGGCTGAACAGGCGTTCCAAACCTACATGTTCAAGTGTCTTTACTGCTGGGATATTTAGTGAAGAAGCCAGCGCTTCACGCAGCAGAACCGGCCCATGTTCGCGCAAGTCATAATTGGCTGGTATGTAAGCCTTGCCCGTGCGGGTGGCGAAGGCGGTCTGCACATCCAACAGCATCGTCGCCGCGGTCCAACCGCCGCCCGCCTCAACTGGATCGAGCGCAGCGGCGTACACCAGCGGTTTCAGCGCCGATCCAGGCTGGCGCGCCTGGAGCGCCATGTTGATCGCCCCGCCGTGTTCGGGGTCGAAATAATCCGGGCTGCCCACCATCGTCAGGATATCCCCATTCCGGGGATCCAACGCAACCAGCGCCGCGTTGTTCATGTTGTGCCCCAGCCCCTGGCTGTCAGGCTTGAGCGCCACAAGCTGGCGCAAAACCACCCTCTCGGCGTGTTTCTGCCAGTCGAGATTTAGAGTCGTGCGCACGATCAGCCCGCCCAAGTCATGGATCTGCGCCTGGGAGAACAAGCCATCGACCTGGTTGCGCACCTGCATCACGAAATGCGGCGCCTCGATCGGATAGGGCTGTTCTGCGAGGACCAACGGTTCGCGCTTTGCCAGCGCCAGTTCGTCTGGCTGGATCATCCCTGCCTCTGCCATCAAATCCAGCACGACCGCCTGACGATTTTTGGCAGCTTCCAGGTCGCTGAAGGGGTTGTATAGCGCCGGCGCCTGTGGCAAACCCGCCAGCAGAGCGCATTCAGCCAGGTCCAGCCGCTCAACCGGCTTCCCAAAAAAAGTTTGAGCTGCCGCCTCAACCCCGTAAGCCATGCCGCCGTAGTAGGTCTGGTTTAGGTACAGCGCCAGGATCTCGTCTTTGCTGAATTTGCGCGTCAACTTCCAAGCCAGGATGATCTCGCGCAACTTGCGGCGCAGGGTTCGCTCGCCGCGTTCTTGATCGTCCAGCAGCAGATTGCGCGCCGTCTGCTGGGTGATCGTGCTGCCGCCAGCCAGCGCCTCCCCGCCGCGCAGGTTGATCCAGACCGAACGCGCCACCCCGCGCAGATCGAAGCCCGGGTTGCGGTAAAAGCTGCGATCTTCAGTCGCTACGGTGGCGTTGCGGCAGGCAACGGGGATGCGTTCGAGCGCCACGATCGTGTGCCGTCCGCTGTTCGCGTCCAACGCTTCGTACAGCAGCCGCCCATCTCGATCCACAATGCGGATGCTGGGTGTGTGCAGGCGTGAGGGGAGCGTATCCAGCGTGGGCAGGTCCCGGTACAACCAGAATATCCCTAATCCAAACAGGACCAGGGCGCTGAGCGATACTCCAAAAGCCCAAAGCAAGAATCTCTTTTTTATCATGCAGTAGAATTATAGACGACCCAGCCGGGGCAGTGGTTCCGCTTTTCGGCGGATGTGGGGAAGTTCTTCGTTTCCCGTTTTCGATTTATGATCGGAAAGGCGCAACCGTTGGTTTAATTGCGCTCATGCCTCGTACACCTACCCTTAGGGCAATTCTTCAGCGATCGGTCTCGAAAATCACCTCTTCGTGCCCAGCCAGCTTTTCCTGGATGCGCTGCACCACCACGTCCAGGTGCCCAGGCTTGTGCACGAAATCCAGGTCGTCGGTGCGGATCGTCAGCACCGGGCAAACGTCGAACGACTTCATCCAATCGAAATAGAACCTTTCCAGCAAGCTCAGGTATTCCATGGTGATGCTGCTCTCGATTGGTCGGGCGCGCTGCAGGATGCGCTGGTAGATGACTCGTACCGGCGCCTTCAAATACACCAACAAATCCGGCGCCGGCAAGCCAGCCACTACCAGGTCGAACAGCTTGCGATAGGCGAGGTAGTCGCGTTCATTCAAGTTCCCCAAATGGTGCAGCGCCCTGGCAAAGATGTGCGCGTCTTCGTAGATGCTGCGGTCGAGGATCGCCGATTGGGGCAACTTCGCCAGCGCGCGGTACTGTTCCGCCCGGTGACCCAAAAAGAAAATCTGCAGATGAAAAGACCAACTGCGCATGTCGGCGTAGAAATCCGGCAGATAGGGATTATCGGCAACCGATTCAAAGGCAGTCTGCCAGCCGAGCCGTTCCCCCAGGCGCTCGGTGAGCGACGTTTTTCCCGCCCCGATATTACCCGCGACGACGATGATCCGTTTAATGGCGCAACATCCTTGAGGCGCAGCTCAACACTCGCTAAATCCGCAAGAATAGCACTTGCGGCAGCCTTCCTCGCTCACCAGCGAAGCCTGACCGCACTCGGGGCAGAGATCGCCGATTCGGTCAGCCTGGAAATCTGCCAGAGAAGACTGGCGGCTCATTTCTTCAAGAAGCCGGTAACCGTTGTCGCCGGGCAATTTCTCATCCTTTAGTTCTTCGCCCTCTGCAACTTCGCCATAAATCACCTCGCCGCTGTTCTCTAGATATTCCGCCAGGGCGCGCGCCACGCCATCTGGCAAGGAACGCACGCGGTTGGGACCAAACCCTAGCGGGCGTCCGCCGCCGATCCCGGAAAGCTGGCGCCAGACGTCCAGCAAGCGTTCGCGCGGCGATATCGGCGAGGTCAGGCGCAGGATGTAGGAGATCAACCTGCCAATCGCCTCGGAGACCGCCGCCGTATCCGAGCCGGCTTTAGCAGTATTAATGAAGACTTCAAAAGGCTGCTTGCCGCCATTTTCGTTGATGGTGATGAAGGCTTTCCCGAGCGGCGTCCTGACGCTGAAGGTGTAACCTGGCAGCAGAACCGGGCGCGGTTTTTTCTTATCGTGCCACAGGGGCAATTGCTCAGGAGGTTTCTTTTGTTCGGGTTGTGAGGGTTCAGGTTGCTCGGCATCATCCTGTTTTTGTTTAGCAGTTGCGTTGGTTTCCAGGACGACTTTTTGACGCGACCCCGTGACGTACACCGTAATACCCTTGCATCCCAGTTCCCAGGCGAGCTGATAGGCTGTGGCGACGTCCGGCTCGCTGGCGGTCTCTGGAAAGTTGATCGTCTTGCTCAGGCTGTTATCGACAAAGGCTTGTATTGCCCCTTGCATGCGCACATGCTCTTCAGCGGTGATATCTTGTGAGACGACGAACACCTCCCGAATCTCGTCCGGGACGTTCGCCGCCTCCTGACACGAGCCGTGTTCCATCACCTGTTCGATGATCCGTTGGCGGGCGTCTTCGTCCAGACCCGCCTTAGCCAGCGCTTTTTCAAACAACGGGCTGGTATACGTGAGCTGCAGATCTTTGCCGTTGTCATTGACATGGCGAATGTAAGCCAGCGCAAACACCGGTTCGCAGCCGTACCCCTCGCAGCCAGCCACGGTTGCAATTGTGCCGGTGGGGGCAATCGTGGTCTGAGCCGCATTGCGAATGCCATAGCGCTGGATGCCTTGCACGATCGAACCCCAATCCAACTGTGGACGGTTCCACTCATTGCGGTAGGGTTGAAGTGGAACCGGCGGCGACCAACGCAACTCGGCGGGGTCGTACAGGCTGCCGGCGATTGCTGGAAATGCGCCGCGCTGTTCAGCCAGTTCGATGCTGGTGCGCATCGAATAGAAGCGCACAAATTCAATGACTTGCGCCGCGAATTCCTGACCCGTTTCCGAACCGTAACGCACCCCCGCAGAGTACATCGCGTCACCCAGCCCCATGATCCCTAACCCGATCCGGCGGGCGCGGTGCGCGGACTCGGCAAGCTGCGGCACTGCCGGGACATAGGCGTTTGCCTCGACAACGTCATCGAGGAAGATGGTCGAAAGCTCTACGCTCCGGCGCAGCGCCTCCCAGTCCATCTGCCCATCCGGAGCGAGGTGCGCCGCCAGGTTCACCGACCCGAGACAGCAATTTTCATATGGTCCGAGCCACTGCTCACCGCACGGGTTAGTCGCCTCGAGGGCGTACAAGTGCGGGACCGGGTTGGAGCGGTTGGCGGCGTCCAGGAACAACAACCCTGGCTCGCCGTTATGATGGGATTGGGAGACGATTTTATCGAAAAGCGCGCGCGCTTTGACGGTCTTATGCACCCGAATCGGTACGCCGGCGGCTTCCATTTCCTCCAGGGTTCCGCTGAAACGTTTGTAATCGTCTGAATGGACATCCGGGAAGCGCAGTTCCCAATCTACATCGTCGCGCACGGCTTGCATAAAGGCGTCGGTGATGCCAACCGAGATGTTGAAATTTGTGATGGCGTTTTCATCCGTCTTGCAGGTGATGAATTCTTCGATATCCGGATGATCGACGCGCAGCACCGCCATGTTCGCGCCGCGCCGGGTTCCGCCCTGGGCGATTTCCCCAAAAGCCTTGTCGTAGACGCGCAAAAATCCAACTGGACCGGTCGCCTGCCCGGCTGAGGATTTGACCAGCGCCCCCTTGGGTCGCAGGCGCGAAAACGAGAAACCATTGCCGCCGCCGGTCTGCTGGATTAGGGCAGCGTCGCGCAAGGTCTGAAAAATCCCCGCCGGGTCGCGGCCCATGTCGTCGCTGATGGGCAGAACAAAACAGGCTGCCAGTTGCCCCAAAGGCGTGCCAGCGCCGGTAAACGTGGGTGAATTTGGAAAGAAGCGCTTTTCGGTGAGCAGCGCATAGAACTGCGCCGCCCGGCTCATGACATCCCCTCCCCAAAGCGCTTCACGGGCGGCGACGTGATACGCTACCCGCCAGAACATTTCCTCCACCGTCTCGACCGGCTTGCCGTCCTTGCCGCGTCGTACATAGCGCCGGACTAAAACTTTACGCGCGTTTTCGGTCAATTCCACCGCGGAAAGCCCTTCCGGAAGCGGCGGCGTCTTCAATGAGCCATATTCTTGGGTTTGAATCTCGATCATATTAGCCATTTGTTCAACGCCTCCATCTGCTCTCCAGTCACCAGGAAAGGCAAATTGACTCCCTGGGGTTGATAAAACGTTCGATTACAGGTCAACTCTCTAAAAGACGGTCAATTTCGCCGCGGATTGACTTCAGGTCATCCAGTCGAAGATAGACAATCGCATAGCGAATATAGGCGATCTGATCGAGTTCTTTCAACCCGGCGATCACCATATCCCCTACGACGCGAGAGGAAACCTCCGCCCGCCCCATCGCCTGCAAAGTGGATTCGATTTCGCCGACCAGCCGCTCGATATCCGCGGCAGATACAGGTCGTTTGGCGCAGGAGATGCGAATGCCTCGGATCAGCTTCTCTCGATCGAATTCTTCCCGGGTTCCATCCTGTTTGATCAGCAGCGGCGTTGCCAGGATCGGGCGTTCGTATGTGCTGAACCGCTGCCGGCAGTCTTCACATTCCCGGCGGCGGCGAACTCCGCCGCGCGAGTCGTGTGTGGTATCGATTACCCTGGAGTTTGAGTTCTTACAGTAGGGACAGCGCATGGAATCCCTTTTAATTCTTAGAACATCTGTAACCACTATTGCTGGGGGTTGCTAAGCTTTCAAGCCTTACATATGGGTAAGACAAAATGAATTCTAGCATAACCATCCCTTACTGACAAGACTACTTTAGTCCCTCTAAGATTAGAGTTTCAGCGGAGATCCAGGGTGGGGTCCGGCGCGGGTTGCGCCGGACCTCCACCCACAGTCGCCTGCTGCCCCATGCGAAGGCTAATTGGGGGCGCCGTCATGCAGGCAAACGAAAATATCTCACCGGCAGGAGGGTTCCGGCGATTCAAGTTTCAACACATCCATCGATCGGCTGCTGACAGCGATCGGACACAGATGCTCCTTTCTAAGTAGACAAAACAATCAATCCAACATACGACCAGCTCGAAAAGCGCAGCTTACCGATTGCGGTTGCGCAAGAACGTCGGAATATCCAGGTCCTCGGTGTTGAACGAACGCGGCTGGAATTCTTTCGGCGCCGGCTGAGCCTTCGGTTGTCCCGAAACAATCGCCGGCTCCGGTTCGACGTATTTGCGCGGCTCGATTGCCGGCATCTCATACGACCGATGCGGCATCGCCGCCCGTTCGAAACCGGTTGCGATGACGGTGATCCGCACCTGGTCTTTCATGTTCGGGTCGATCACAGCGCCGAAGATCAGGTTGACATCCGGGTGAGCGGTTTCCTTGATGATCGCCGCTGCCTGGTTGACATCGAAGAGCGTTAGCTCCGGGCCGCCGGTGACGTTGAACAGGATGCCATGCGCCCCATCGATCGTGATGTCGAGCAGTTGGCTGGAGATCGCCTGCTCGGCAGCCACTCGGGCGGCATCCTCGCCCTTCGCATTCCCAACCGCCATCAACGCCGCGCCGCCTTCGGACATAATCGTGCGCACATCGGCGAAGTCCAGGTTGATCAACCCGGGGATGGTGATCAATTCCGAGATGCCCTGCACGCCCTGGCGCAACACATCGTCAGCCAGGCGGAATGCGGTCTGCAGGTTGGCTCGCTTATCCACGATCTGGAGCAGCCGGTCGTTCGGGATAACGATCAGCGTATCAGCCTGTTCTTTGAGCCGGCCGATCCCCGATTCCGCAGATTGGATCCGCCGCGAACCCTCAAAGGTGAACGGGCGAGTAACAACCCCGATCGTCAGCGCGCCGACTTCCTTGGCGATCTGCGCCACAATCGACGCGCCGCCGGTGCCAGTGCCGCCGCCCATTCCAGCCGTAATGAAAACCATGTCGGAGCCCTTCAATACGCTGTAAAGCTCCTCCGCTGATTCTTCGGTGGCTTTCTGGCCAACTTCCGGATCGCCGCCGGAACCCAGCCCACGGGTCAGCTTCTCGCCGACCCGCACCCGCGTGTTCGCTTTAGACTGCAGCAAAGCCTGGGCATCCGTGTTCACCGCCACGAACTCAACGCCTTGCAAGCCTTCATCGATCATCCGGTCGACCGCGTTACAGCCGCCGCCGCCAACACCAACAACTTTGATGCGGGCAAAAGATTCTCCTTGATTGGGTGTGTTGCTACTGATTGTCATTATTCCTCCTGTTTCTGGATGAAATCACCAATGTATTTTCCTTACTCATGCCCTTACTCATGCATTAAACGGCTCTGCCTCGCTTCACTGTCAGGGCAGCAACCGCCGCAGCCAATCCTTTACGCGCTCCCAATCCACAAATGAGGAAGCCGACCTGCCTCTCCCGGTTCTCGGGCGTCTGGAAACCCCTTCCGGCGAGAATTCATTCATCAACATGCCCCAGCGAAGCAGCCCTACGCTCGTCGAATAAGCCGGTGAATCCAGCCGGTCTACCATCCCAACCAGGTTCTCGGGCTGGGCAGTCCGGACCGGTACCCCAAGCGCTTCGCTGGCAATCGTGCGGATCCCCGGCAGCGCGCTCACGCCCCCCGTGAGAACCATTCCAGCCGGCAGCAGACCGTCATAGCCCGAACGCTTGATCTCCTGAACGACCATCCCAAAAATCTCCTCGACGCGCGCGTGGATGATCTCTACCAGCTCGAGATGACTCGCTTGAATGACGTCCTGATCGCCGAACGGGCGCAAATTGAAAAACTGCTGGGGGTCGATCTCTGCCGGGTTTGCATGACCATGTTGCAGCTTTATTTCTTCCGCCTGCGTGGCTGGCAGATGCATCACCTGGGCAATATCCGAAGTAATGTGATTCCCGCCGATCGAAAGAACCGCGGTGTGCCAGACATCGCCATCCACGTAGATCGCCATATCCGTGGTCCCGCCGCCTACATCGCAAACCACAACTCCCATCTGGCGCTCGGCTTCGCTCAAGACGACTTCCGCCGAGGCGAGCGGGTTCAGGACAAATTGCGACACCTCGATCCCAGCCGCGGCGACGCACTGGCGCAGGTTCTCGACGCTGGCAGACGCGGCGGTGATGATGTGCGTTTCCACTTCCAAACGGTAGCCGTGCATCCCGATCGGCATGCGAATCCCGTCTTGACCGTCTACGTTGAAGCCGCGCTGGATGACGTGAACAATTTCGCGATTGTGCGGAATGGCAACCGCCCGCGCCGCGTCGATGGCTCTGGCAACATCGTCCTGATCAATCACCCGACCCGCCACGCCAACCACGCCTTTGCTGTTCATTGAAGAGACATTGGACCCCGCCAGGCTCACGAGCGCCGAGAACACCTCGACGCCTGAAGTCCGCTCTGCCTTTTCGACCGAGCGGGCAACCGCCTGGGCGGCTGCTTCCAGATCTACGACCACGCCCTTGCGCAACCCTTGCGATGGCTCTATCCCCACCCCGAGAATCCGGAGCTGACCCAGATTCTCTTCGCGCGCAACCAGCGTGCAGATCTTTGTCGTTCCAATGTCAATTCCAATCAGGGTTTGATCGTCCATCAAATTGCCTCGAATGAATCAATCCATATTTCGCTAGATAAATCTGCCATCATTCCCCGATCCGGTAGTAGGGGGCATGCAGGTATTCCACGCTGATCATGGTTGGGAGAGCCTCTCCGCCTTTCAGATGCGCCATAATCGCCCGATAAACCAGTACCTTGGTCGCGATATCCTGCGCATCTCCCAGATAAACATTCCAACCCCGCCGGTCGGTCCAGCCGAGACCATGCACCGGATCGTAGATCATTTTTGCGCCGGTCGGCGCCTGTTTTGCCAGCAGAAGCGCCGCCTCCACCATGTCCGGAGAGATCAACGGTCGGACCTGATCGCGCGGCGAAAGCTGGGGCAGCAATACGCCGGTGATTTTGCTGATGGTCTCGTCTCGCAGGGTTACACTCTTCTCGGGCGACAGAATGACCTGGGGCGGGTCGCCGCTCGCTTCAATAACCGGATAGGATCCGCTGGGCGCGGTGCTTCGCACCGGGAACGTCACGCCCTGGTCGTCCACCAGGAAGCTTTCGCCTCCTTTAGACCAAGTTAGGACCGGCATGCGCTCAGTCACCGTGATCGCCACAGAATTGGGCAGTTCAATCTCGACCTGAACTGATGAGAACTCTGGAAAGGCGTCCTTCAAAGCTGCTTCGAGGGTCGCTGCATCCAGCATAAAAACCGGTTCGCCCACCAGCCTCAGTGCGGAGTTAACCTCGTTAACTGACAGGCGCTCCAACCCCGAGATCTGTGGGGCGTCCACCCGAAACGTGGGCGATTCCCAAGAGAAATATAGTGCGTAGCCGAGAAGACCCACAAAAATAAACGAAACCAGGCGCCAACTGATTATCAGTCTGGGCAGGGCTGGCAGGCTCATCTCCATTCCTTGCGCTGCGTCCAAACTGACATTGTAAAACCTGCGGCCTCTGCGGGTGCTGTGCGCAGCCGGGCGGGAGGCGCCAGCCATCGGGGTGCGCGCCATCACTGGAGGCAGCGGGGGGATCGCGACCCGGTTCTTCCGCGCTTTGTTGACATTCTGCCGCGCCGCTTTGGTCTGGGTGTCGCGGCGACGGCGTATCTCAGCCGATCTCGTTGTGGATTGACCAGGCAGCTTCATGATTGAGATTCCCTTCGATAGCGCCGCTCCGTGTGATCGCGCTCGTGTTTGCGCCTCAAAGCCAGTTCGATCAGCCGATCGATCAATGCGGGGTACGCCAGTCCGCTGGCTTCCCACAGTTTTGGGTACATGCTGATCTTTGTAAAGCCCGGGATGGTGTTCAATTCGCTCAGATAAAGCTCACCCGGTTCTTTATCGACCCCTTTTTGTTCGAGCAGAAAGTCGACTCTAGCCATTCCAGCGCAATCGATCGCGCGATAAGCGCGTAGCGCCAGGTCCTGCACTCGGCGGGTCAATTCCGGAGATATCGGCGCCGGAATTAACAATTGCGAAGCGTCATCGATATATTTCGCTTCATAAGAATAAAACTCACGGCTGGGGATCACCTCACCGGGCACGGAAACGTGCAGTTCCTCATTTCCTAACACGCTGACTTCAATATCCCGCGCGTTCGGCACGCCGTGCTCTACCAACACCCGCCGGTCATAATGCGCCGCTTCGATCAAACCTTCTAATAGATCGGAGCGCGTGGCGCACTTCGTGACGCCGACCGATGAGCCGAGGTTGGCTGGTTTTACGAACAAGGGGAATTCTCCAAAATCCTGGACTTTCTGCGCCACTTGCACAATGTCCGCTTCGATTTCGCTGCGCGTGACGAGCATCCACTTGACGACCGGCAGGTTGTGAGCGCGCAGGATATCCTTGAAAACCCCTTTATCCATGCCCAGGGCAGAGCCTAATATGCCCGCGCCCACATATGCCAGATCAGCTAGCTCCAGAAGCCCCTGGATTGCGCCGTCTTCGCCATACGTGCCGTGCATCACCGAAAAAACCACGTCCAGTTTTGTCAGCAATTCCAACTGAGCCGCGTGATCCTGGGAACGGATCGCAAACAGTCCCGACCTGGTCGGGTCCGGGAAGACCGCCGCTGGTGTGAGTTGCCCGGTTTTCCCATTCAACATCGCATTCAATGTATCGTTCCCGGCTAACCAGGCGCCGTCGTGCTGGATGCCAATCTGCGTGGTGATGTATTTCTCGGGATCGAGGTTATCCAGAATAGAGCGCGCCGACATAAGCGAGACTTCGTGCTCACCCGAACGCCCTCCAAACAAGACTCCAACGCGAATTTTGCTGTATTCTGCCATGCCTCTACCAATCACCCAACAGTTCGATTTCCAGCTCAAGCCAGACGCCAAATTGCTGCATCACCTTCTCGCGGGCGAGAAGGATCAACGCGTAAACATCGCTGGCGGCGCAGTTTCCTAGATTGATAAAGAAATTGGCGTGTTTCGGGCTGATCTGCGCATTTCCGATGCGGTAGCCCTTCAAGCCAGCCAGCTCGATCAACCGCCCGGCGTAATCCCCGGCAGGGTTCTTGAACATCGAACCCATGCTGGCGCCCGGCGGCTGGGTGCGGTGTCGGTATTCGACCAACTCGTCGATCCTGGATTGGACCTCAGCGCTCGTTGCCTGTTCCAACTTGATTAAAGCTGAAAGCACAATCGCCTGACCAGGCAGCTTTTTCAAGACGCTCGTCCGGTATGCATACTCCAGTCTTTCCACCAGCCAATCCTCACGCACGTAATTACCGCTCCCACTCATCCCTATCCGATGCAAGATTGCAGCCACCTGCAAACAGGCGGCTATGTCCGCTCCGTGTGCGCCCGCATTCCCAACCACCGCGCCGCCAATTGTTCCCGGGATCCCGGCTGCCCATTCCAACCCAGAAAAACCCTTGGCAGCCGCCTGGCGCGCAACCAGCCCCAGGTTTGCCCCAGATTCAGCCCAGACGCGGGGCTGATCATCTATTATTTCAAACCGCGCCTGGCGCGCCCGGTTGATCAATACCAACCCGCGCAGCCCGGCGTCGCTGACCAACACATTCGAGCCGCCGCCCAGGATCCAATATGGCATATCTGCTTGCCAGCAAAGAGTGACCGTGGCGACCAGCTCTTCGATTGACTGGATTTCCAAGAGCGCGTCTGCCTGACCCCCCATGCGCGCCGCAACGTAGCGCGAAAGGGGCGCCGCAAACTGCAGCCGGGAGCCAAAGCGCTCTCCCAACTCGTGCAGTGCGTTTTCAGGCAGACTCAAGGCGATCATCCTCAACGATCTTTCAAAGTTTGGATCAGGCGCAAAATCGTATCGCGATTAAAAGGGTGAACCCGGCTCATCCGTCCATCTTCCAACTGATCCTGGTCCGCGGAAGAAGCTGAGGTTCCAAGGCGTTGTCTTGGTTTGGGTTGAACCGAGACATCTTGAATCAAGTAATTCTCAATTTCAAATCGGCGCTTTTGTTCCTGCATCTCTTTACTCCTCGGACCTTACATGTGATGGTGGTTCAGCCGAGTATTCATCAACCGCTAACTCATCCAGCAGGTTGGCGCTGATCATATCCGCGTCTCCCGCTGAAAGCACAATCACGATATCCTCGGGGCGGGTCTCCTGCAATAAGAAACGCACCGCCGATGGGAAATCGGGCTGGTAACAAATCTCCTCAGACATTTTTGGATTTGAGGTTTTTAGCGCGGCGGCAACCTCCGCGCCAGAAAAGCCATCTGCGGGGGGCTGTTCGCGCGCCGCAAAGATTTCGGTCACGACCACCCGGTCGGCGTCTGTAAAAGCCTTTCCAAAATCTGCCAGCAGAGCCCGGGTGCGTGAAAAGGTATGCGGCTGCCAGACCGCCCAAATGCGCTTGCCCGGGTAGCGCAGCCGTGCTGCGGAGAGCGTCGCTCGTATCTCAGTCGGGTGATGAGCATAGTCGTCAAAGATCATGATGCCTTTAGGAGCACCGCGCAGGTCAAACCGGCGGGCGGCGCCCAGAAACTCCTCACAGGCGCGCGCCGCGGTTTCGACCGCCAAGCCCAGAGAATCAACGACCGCGAGCGCAGCCAGGGCGTTCGCAACGTTGTGCAAGCCCGGTATTTGCAGGCTGACGTTATCCACGATCCTTGCGCCGGCGCGCGCCACGCCGAAGGTGTAGCCGCCTTTTTCGTTCAACCTCGGTTCTATTGCACAATAATCCGCTCGCTCGTCAGATATGCTATAAGACCGGCAATTGAGACCTGCGGCTTTCGCCCAAAAATACAACTCTCTTGCTCCGGCATCGTCGGTCCCGACGATCAGCGCGCCGCCGGGCTGGATCTGGTTCACAAATTCTTCAAAAGCCTGTCTGAAATCCGCTGGCGTTGAAAAATAATCGGGATGATCATATTCGATGGTCGTCACGACCGCGATCCAGGGGTGCAGCCCCAGAAACATACGGTCATATTCATCCGCTTCGATCACGAAATATTTTCCGCTGCCCGCTCCGGCATTCTTCTGAAAATTCACCGACCAACCGCCGATTACAAAAGATGGGTCTTCGCCAAGGGCGTCCAAGACCCAGGCAACCAGCGCCGTGGTAGTGGTCTTTCCGTGCGACCCGGCAATCGCGATCGCGCGTTGACCGGCGATCAACTCACCCAAAAAATCCATGCGTTTCAACACAGGTATGCCGAGGCGTAAAGCCGCCTGAACCTCCACATGATCATCCGCGACCGCGGAGGAGCGGACCACGAGATCAGCGCCGGATACATTCTGTGGGTCATGCCCGATCATGATCGTCATCCCGCGCTCCTGCAGACGGCGGGTTGTCGCAGAGGCTTGACGGTCGGACCCGCTGACCGTCTCACCGCGCTCTTGCAGCACCGTCGCAATCGCAGATAATCCACTGCCACCCACTCCGATAAAATGAACATGCCGTTTCATATCATAAGAAGTAAATCATTGCAAAAATAAACGTCAGAACCACAACAATGAAAATTACCGTCGGTGAATTAAGCCACACCGGAGGCAATATATTCATGACTGCGTTATTCAATTCAACCAGTTCATTTGGCACAGGACGAATAAATCTTTCAAGATTAGGGTAGTTTGCCTGGCTGGCAAACGACCAGAGTGTTCCAATCACAAAAAACCCGCTGATCATACCAATGAAAAAGCCCAAGATGTGTTCAGAAATCCGGGCGCGCTTTTCACTGGCTTTCTGAAAGCGCGGCAAAGATGGAGACAAATAGCCAAAAAACACCAAAACGGCAATGACGATTATGCGAAACCAATACTGCACTGAGGGGTTCGAGAGCAGATTGTTTCTCAGCCCGACCAGATCCTCCATGAGCGTGATGAATGCTAGCGCCAAGATCACACTAACGATGACCAGGAACTCCTTAGCCCAGCCTCTGACAGTGCCAATAAATCCAAAAAATATCAAAAAGATGAAAAAGAAAGCCACGAATGCAATCATGTTCGGTTTCCTTCTCGGCTTGCCTGCCCTGAGAGATTCAGGATCAA
>MWTA01000040.1 GCA_002050125.1 Anaerolineae bacterium UTCFX2
CGTGTTTATTAGTATAGGAGACCACGATGGAAGTCACACTGAGAATATTCCGCTATAACCCAGAAAACGGCAAAAAACCGCATTATGAGGAATATAAAGTCACGGCGGAACCCACTGATCGGGTTTTGGACTTGCTTGAATATATAAAAGGCAACTTCGATGGTACGCTGTCTTTCCGCCGGTCGTGTGCGCACGGTATTTGCGGCTCGGATGCGATGCGGATCAACGGGCACAACCGTCTGGCGTGCAAGCTGCTGGTCAAGGACCTGCATGGGGGGAAGATCACGATCGAGCCAATCTTGGGGCTGCGGGTGATCAAGGATTTGATTGTGGACATGGAGCCGTTCTTTGAGAATTATCGCTCGGTGCTGCCTTATCTGATCAACGACGAGCCCGCGCCGAAAAAAGAACGCTTGCAGAGCTCCGAAGAGCGCGAACGTTTCGACGATACGACGAAGTGCATTCTGTGCGCTTGTTGCACCACCTCCTGCCCCTCGTTCTGGGTGAACGAGCAGTACGTCGGTCCCGCCGCGATTGTAACCGCGCACCGGTTCATCTTTGACAGCCGCGACCGCGGCGCGGCGGAGCGGCTCAAAATCCTTAGCGGTCAGTTTGGCGTGTACCGCTGCCATACGATCTTCAACTGCACCGAAGCCTGCCCGCGCGAGATCGAAGTGACGCAGGCAATTGGAGAGGTCAAAAAGGCGATTGCGACCGGGGACTTGGGCTAGCGCCCTGGCGCATGTTATAATTTTTATACCGCCCCAGTAGCTCAAAGGATAGAGCGAGGCTCTCCTAAGGCCGAGGTTGTGGGTTCGACTCCCGCCTGGGGCGCTAACCTTAAAATTTCACCTGGCATCCAAAAAGGCAGTAAAAATCCCTTGATTTTTGCCTAGATTATGATATACTCACTCTTGCTTGACGCCAGGGTGCCCCCCTCACTCTGGCGTCAAGCGCGTTAAAAAACTAAAAAAACCGTTATTCGGGAATCACCCACATCTGGATATTCTGGAGGAACCAATGACCCTTGACTTGCCCACTCTTCGCGAACAATTTCCTTCTCTGAAGCGGCCGGTGATTTTCTTCGACAACCCGGGCGGCACCCAAATTGCCCGCAAATCCCTGGATCGAATTATTGCCTACTTGACTTATCATAACGCCAACCATGGCGGCGCTTTTGCGACCAGCATTGAATCCGATGCAGTGCTGGAGCAGGCTCATCAGGCGATGGCGGATTTTGTGAACGCCGCCCGCCCCGAGGAGATTGTATTTGGCAATAACATGACAACGCTCACGCTGCATCTAAGCCGCTCGCTGGCGCGCCAGTGGAGCGCCAGGGATGAAATCGTGGTCACCCGTCTGGATCACGATGCCAACATCACCCCGTGGGCGCTGGCGGCGCAAGATCGCGGCGTCACCGTACGTTGGGTGGACTTTCACCCTGAGAACGGCACGCTTAACCTGGAAGATCTGGAAAAAGCCCTCGAAAACCGCCCCCGCCTGGTGGCAGTTGGCTACGCCTCGAACGCGCTCGGTACGATCAACCCGGTGAAAGAGATCGTGCGCATGGCGCACGCCGCCGGGGCGCGGGTGTACATCGATGCGGTGCAGTACGCCGCCCACGGCCCGATCGACGTGCAAGACCTGGGCTGTGATTTTCTGGTCTGCTCATCTTATAAATTCTTTGGGCCGCATGCCGGCATCCTGTACGGGCGGTACGATTTGTTGGACGAGTTGACCGCATACAAAGTGCGCCCCGCGCCGCACAACTCGCCCGGCAAGTGGGAGACCGGCACGCAGAACCACGAGGGGATTGCGGGGGTGCTGGGCGCGGTCGAGTATTTCGAGTGGCTGGGACGGGAGTTTGGCGGCGAGACAGGTTTCCAGGGTGCAGAGCGGTACCAGAGCCGCCGGCTGCTGCTCAAGCGGGCGCTTAATGCGGTGCGGGCGTATGAATTCGAACTCAGCCGGGCGGTGCTGGAGGTGCTGTCGGAAACACCCGGGCTGACCTTATACGGGCTGGCGGACGAGCGGCAGTTGGAACAGCGCGTGCCTACTTTCTCGTTCACCATCAAGGGCTGGCATCCGCGCCAGCTTGCCGAGGAACTGGCGAAAGCCAACGTCTATGCCTGGGACGGCAATTATTACGCCCTGGCGGTCACCGAACGCCTGGGGGTGGAGGATCAGGGCGGAATGCTGCGCGTCGGACCGGTGCATTACAACACGGTCGAAGAAGTCCACCGGTTTGGAGAGACTTTGGGGAGGCTGGTGGCAGGTAAAATGCCCCATGCCTGAGATTGAACCAACCTCGCGATAAAGCTTTCTTGAAGCCGCAGGACGTCGTCCTGCGGCTTCAGTCTTTAACCGAGGCGCGGGTGCGCAGGAATTGCTCCAACTCCTGGCGGGTGGGTAGGGAGGGCTGAGCGCCCGGCTTGGTGGCTGTTAGGGCGCCGGCTGCATTGCCGCGCCGCGCCGCTTCGCGCAAGTCGGCGCCCTCGCTCAACGCCACTGTGAAAGCGCCGAGAAATGCGTCGCCGGCGGCGGTGGTATCTACCGGCTCGATGCAAAATGCTGGCACGTGGATCTGTTGCTGGGGCGTAGCCAGGATCGCTCCGTCGCCCCCCAGCGTAACGATCAGGCGTTGAACACCGCGGCTCAGCAGCATCCTGATCGAAGCCTCTAACGAGTTCAAGCCGCTCAGCAGAGAAAGCTCGCTCTCGTTTGGAACCAGGTAGTCGATCTCGGCAAGCAACTCATCGGACAGCTCGCGCGCGGGGGCGGGGTTCAGCACGATTTTCAGTCCGTGCGCCTTCCCCATGTGAATCGCCTGTTCAACCGCTGCTTGCGGCAGCTCATGTTGCAGCAGCAGGATCGCGGCGTCTGTGAAAGCCGGCGCGGCAGCCTGGACGTCCGTGACTGTCACCCGCCCGTTCGCGCCCGCGACAATCAGGATGGTGTTTTCA
>MWTA01000089.1 GCA_002050125.1 Anaerolineae bacterium UTCFX2
ACCTGCGCCTGCGCTCGCGCTATCTCAACGCGCGCAACACCTTACAGGCGCTGCTGCAGCAAGGACTGATACCGATCATCAACGAAAACGACACGGTCGCTACCGAAGAGATCCGCGTGGGCGACAACGACAACCTGTCCGCGCTGGTTGCCAACCTGATCGACGCAAGCCAGTTGGTGCTGCTCACCGACCGGGAGGGTTTCTTCACCGCCGACCCGGGCAAGAACCCGAACGCGCAGCTGGTCAGCCTGGTGGACACGGCAGAAATCGGCTCCGAGCTTTGGGAGGCAGCCGGCGGCAGCGGCAGCCTCGGGACGGGCGGCATGGTGACCAAACTCCAGTCGGCAGACCTGGCGCGCCGTTCCGGCGCGGAGGTTGTGATCGCGCGCGGCAAAACGCCCGATATTCTGGTTCGCCTGATGCAGGGCGAGATGCTGGGCACCCGCTTCACGCCCACTTTGAGCGCGATGGAGAGCCGCAAACGCTACATCCTGACCGGCGGGATGGGGGGCAGGCTGATCGTGGACCAGGGCGCCGTCGCAGCGTTACACCAGGGCGGCAGCCTGCTGCCAGCCGGGCTGGTAGATGTGCTGGGCGAGTTTGACCGCGGCGAAACGCTCAGCGTGTGCGACCCGCAAGGGCGCGAGATTGCGCGCGGGCTGGTAAACTACAACCACCAGGATTGTCTGAAAATCTGCCGCCGGCAGAGCCACGAAATTGAGGCGTTGCTGGGGTATTTCTTTGGCGAAGAGATCATCCACCGCAAGAATATGGTGTTGATCCAGACGGAAGCGAGGTAATGATGATCGATCTCGATTTGATCGGAAAAAATTCACGCAAAGCGTTCGAGCGTTTATCCCAGACCGACGGCGCAGCCCGCAAAGCCGCGACGTTTGCCATTGCCGCCGAGTTGGAAGCCTGCGCGGATGAGGTGTTGGAAGCCAACCAGAAAGATATCGAGGCGGCGCATTTCACCGGGCTGACGCCGTCGCTGATCGACCGCCTGACGCTCAACCCGCAGCGCCTGGCAGGCATGGTCGAGGACCTGCGCCGGCTGGCTGAACTGCCCGACCCGATTGGCGAGCGGTTCGACGAGCGCACACTTCCAAACGGGCTGCGGTTGTGGCGTCAGCGCGTGCCGCTGGGCGTTTTGGGCGTGATCTACGAATCGCGCCCAAACGTGACGATCGATGTCTCCGGATTGGCAATTAAAACCGGAAACGCCGCAATCCTGCGCGGCGGCAAAGAAACCATCCAGAGCAACCTCGCGCTGGTAAAAGTCATCCAAACTGCGCTCCAGCGCCAGGGGCTCCCACAAGAGTGCATCCAGTTTATCAGCGACCCCGACCGGGCGATTGTGGAGCAGATGCTGCGCCTGAACAAATACATCGATGTCATCATCCCGCGCGGCAGCAATGCGCTGCATAACTTCTGCCGCGAACATGCGACGATCCCGGTGATCACCGGCGGGATCGGCGTGTGCCACCTTTTTGTCGATTCTGACGCAGACCTTGAAAAGGCGTTGCCCTTGATCCACAACGCCAAGACGCAGCGTCCAAGCGTTTGCAACTCGCTGGACACGTTGCTGGTGCACAAATCGATTGCGCCGAAATTCCTGCCGCAGGTGGTTCAATACCTGGGGTCCGCTGGCGTGACGTTCAAGGCGGACGCCCAGGCGTCCGGTCTGCTGGACGACGCGCGGGTGACCCCTGCCGGTCCGGACGACTTCGACACCGAATGGCTCTCGCTGATGCTGGGTTTGAAGGTTGTCGGGGATCTGGACGCGGCGATCGAACACATCCGTTTGCACAGCACGCATCACTCGGACGGGATTCTGACCGAAACCGCCGAGCACGCCGACCGGTTTATTCGCGAGGTGGACTCGGCTGCGGTGTACGTGAACGCCAGCACGCGCTTTACGGACGGCGCGCAATTTGGGCTGGGGGCGGAGGTCGCGGTGAGCACGCAGCGCCTGCACGCCCGCGGCCCGATGGGTCTGCCGGAGCTCACCACCTACAAATGGGTCGGGGTGGGCGACTATTTCTCCCGCAAATAAGGGAGCGTTTACGCACCGCGGGACACATCCCGAACGTGCAGTTGGCTGCGCCAATTAGAAGCCGGACGCAGCGTGTGGTCATGCGGTCGAGCATAATTCCCCAAAAATCACCCGCGCAAAACGGGTAAACCGTGCCATAATAGAACATATATTCTAGTATGGGTCGAGGAAGTGAACGAGCGGCGCAGACCTTTGGATGGATTGGTGATTGTGGGGACGCTCTTCCTGGCGTTCATGTTCCTGAACGTCATGGAAGACCAGGGCTGGTTAAAGTTCGACTGGGGCGCCCCCGAGAAACCTCGTCAGGCTGCGCCGGTTGAGGCGGGCGCGGTGGACGCTGCCCTGCCAGCCAGCCGGGGCGCGCCGGTGGGCGACCTGGTTGAAGTTCCCCAACCCGCCGCACTGGACGCCGATACAATTGCCGCCCCCTACGAACGCTTTGCGGTCACACAGGGCATCCACGGCGCGGAGTATGACCACATGGCAATCGACATTTCCGCCGGCAAGGGCGCGGCGATTCACTCGCCCATCAACGGCGAAGTGACCGCGCTTTTCATCGACGAATGGGGCAACCCTTCGCTCATCCTGGAAAATGCGCGCTACAAGATCGAGTTGCTGCACGGCTTGTTCACGGTGCAGATCGGGGATCGGATCGCGCTGGGTCAGCCGATCGGGACGGAGAGCAACCAGGGCAACGTCGCCGATCCGTGGGGTTTTTCCTGCCGCGAGCGCGACTGCGGCTATCACACCCACATCAACGTATTCGATAAGAACCTCGGTCGCAACGTGGATCCGCTGGAATTGTTCCACTCTCAGTAACCGCTCGACCGCCCGCAAAGCGCAAACTACAATCAAACAACCAAAGATGATGATTCACCCGCCGCGAATCTGGGTTAGAATTCAATTGCACCATCGGATTCCACTTTCATTCGTCCTGATTGGTTGAGGAGGTCTGACATGGAAATCTACGAATTGTATCGCGATTTGGAGCGCGGTCCTGATTTCGTGCAGGCGTTCACACAGGGTTTCACCCAGGCGGAGGCTCGCATGCGCCCGTCTCCGCAAGATTGGTCGCCGCTCGAGGTTATCGCGCACCTGTACGATGAAGAGCGCCAGGATTTCCGCCCGCGCTTGGAGATCGCCCTGTTTCATCCGCAGGAAGCCTGGGCGCCAATCGACCCGGAGGACTGGGTTGAGCGGCGGCGTTATAACGAGCGTGATCTCGGTGAGGTTTTGCAAGCCTTTATCGCAGAGCGGAGCGAATCGCTGGCATGGCTGCGCAGCCTGGACGCGCCCGATTGGGAGGCTGTCTACCCGGCGCCCTTTGGTCCTATCCGGGCAGGAGACCTGCTGGCAGCCTGGGTTGCCCACGATCAACTCCACCTGCGCCAGTTGATCGAGCTGCGGCGCTACCGCCTGGCGCAGTTGAGCGCCCCGTTCAACCTGCGCTACGCCGGAGATTGGTGAAGGATAAATCATGGATGCTGACCCCGGAAAAAGAATCGACCTGGCTTGGCGGGAGTGCCAGACCTGGATTGCCGAGTTCGACGGCTCCCCCCGGCTGGCTCTGCTGGTGGACGCTCCGCTGGAAGCGCTCGCGCCTGGGATGCTGAAGCTGGCGGAGCAGGTCGAGAGCTTACGCCTCACGCGCCTCCCAGCCAGGGACATCCACGCGCCCGAATACTTCGCGCTGGTGGATTTCTCCAACCAACTCGAAAAACTTTCCAGCGGCGAAACCGCGGAATTGAGCGCCAACTTCGCCGCCCGCGCGGCGGCTTTCGACCTGGACCTGCACCTCGTTTTCCACCCGGTCAAAGAAAACCGGCTGGCGCTCGAGTTCGTCTGGTGGAGCGACCAGGTCTTCTCCAGCGAGACCGACAACCGAGCCCAGTTCCAGGCGTTGATGGAGTATTTCGTCCGCCTGCAGCAAATGTTCCAGGCAAACGGGCTGTTCTTGAGCCTCGAGAACGGCTTGGGCAATGAAGATGCGTGGGTGGAGGTGTGAGATCCGCCTCCTCAATCCGGATCGCCAGGGCTATTCCACAGTCACGCTCTTAGCCAGGTTGCGCGGCTGGTCAACGTCGAGCCCGCGCAGCGCGGCGATGTGATAAGCCAGCAACTGGAGCGGGATGATAGCGGTGACCGGGCTGAGCATCCAGGGGGTTTCGGGCAGCCAAAGCACGTGGTTTGCGGCAGCCGCGACGCGCTCGTCGCCGTCGGTCGCCAGCCCGATCACCACGCCGCCGCGGGCGCGCGCCTGCTCGATCTGGCTGAACATTTTTTCATACCACGGGTCGCGCGGCGCGATCACGATCACCGGCATCTCACGGTCGATCAAGGCAATTGGACCGTGTTTCATCTCTCCCGCCGGGTAACCTTCGGCATGGATGTAAGAGATCTCCTTTAGCTTTAGCGCGCCTTCATAAGCGGTGGGCATGTTGATCCCGCGGCCCAAATAGAGGCAGTGGCGGGTGTTCATGAGGAGGCGCGCCAGCTTTTCAACTTCAGCGTTGCGGTCCAGGCACTGCCCCGCCAGGTCGGGGATCAGACGCAGGTCGGCGATCAGCGAACGGCGCGTCCGCGCATCCAGCACGCCGCGCAAGTCTGCCAGGTGGATCGCCAGCATATACAGATCCACCAGCGGAGCGGTGTAGGCTTTGGTGGACGCCACGCCGATCTCGGGCCCGCACTGCATCGAGATGCAGCCATCGGCGAGGCGCATGGCTTGCGAACCGATAGCGTTGACGATCGACCACAGCGCCGCGCCTTTCTTGTGCGCTTCTTCCATTGCGGCGAGCGTGTCGGCGGTCTCGCCCGATTGACTGATCGCCAGCACGACCGTGCCGGGGCTCACAATCGGGTCGCGATAGCGAAACTCGGAGGCGATATCCACCTCGACCGGAATCCGGGCAACGCGCTCGATGAGCGCCTTACCGACCATCCCGGCGTGGGCGGCGGTGCCGCAAGCAATGATGTAGATTTTCTGGATGCGCCGCGCCAGATCGGGAGTGAGGTTGAGTTCTGGCAGGCGCACGCCGCCGCCATTGTCAAAATCAACCCGTCCGGCGATCGTGTCGGTCAACGCGCGCGCCTGCTCATGGATTTCCTTCTCCATGAAGTGGCGGTACTCGCCCTTCTCCGCCGCGACCGGATCCCAAGCAATGCCATGGATCTGGAGCTGAACGGCGGCGCCTTCCAGCGTCTGGATCTGAACGCCGGTGCGGGTCACCACCGCCATCTGGCGCGATTCCAGGAACGCCACCCGCCGCGTATGCTCTAATATGGCGGGCAGGTCGGAGGCGACAAACACCTCGCCATCGCCGATGCCGATCACCACGCCGCCGGCGTTGCCGAGGCGCGCCGCGACGATCTTGTCCGGCTCATCAGCGCAGAGCGCCACCACGCCGTGAGCGCCTTTCAGATGAGAAAGCGCCTTGCGCGTCGCCTCGACCAGCCCCCCTTCCGTGGCGAGATATTTTTCGATCAGATGGACGATCACTTCCGAATCGGTATCCGAATTGAACCGCTCGCCTTCGGCTGCCAGCTCTTCGCGCAGCTCGAGGAAGTTTTCGACGATGCCGTTATGCGCCACGACGACTTTGCCGGTCAAGCCCAGGTGAGGGTGAGCATTGCGGGCGCTGGGTTCGCCGTGCGTCGCCCAGCGCGTATGCCCAATCCCGACCTGCCCGTCCAGCGGCGATGCGCTGACCAGCGTTTCAAGCCGGCTCAATTTGCCGGCATCGCGCCGCACCTGGATTTCGCCATTTTGGATCACCGCTAGTCCGGCTGAATCATAGCCGCGATACTCCAGGCGCTTCAAACCGCCCAGAATGAGCGGCGTCGCATCGCGCGGCCCGATGTAGCCAACGATTCCACACATGAGGGTCCCTCCATAGTTGATTTTTCTCCGCCACGCCCCATCGTTTTGTCTGCCTGATTGCCCAGTCAGCCTTGTGATGGTGCAATTTAATTTGGAGGGGAAAGAGAACGGGCGGTGGCGCGCCCGGAAGGCTTCCGCTGATCTTTCGATTTTCCCGGGCGGCGAGTGAGCTCGCCCGGTTAGCCTGCTTCTGAGGGCAGGAACCTTCATCCTCGTCAACCAACCGCGGGCTGCGGTGGTCCATGCGCTAACTTTCCCGATTTGAAGTTTGGTTTGCGCCTCCTGATTAGCGACCGGTCGGCATTTCCGCCAGACCGAACGGACTGCCCATAGCTGGGCGCGGGTATTATACCTTATTGTTGTCCATTCGAGATCGGTTCCAGCCGGGGAAGGCAGGGCGGTTTCAGCGGTATAATTAGCTCCAAGAGGACCAAACCCCGATGAAATCCCCCCAACCCAATTCACGCCATTGCTTCGTCTGCGGTTTGCAGAACCCGATCGGGCTGCACCTGCGATTTTATCAAACCAGAGCGGGAGAGATCGAGGCGAACTTCCAGGTGCCGGAGATCTACCAGGGCTATCCAGGGATTGTGCATGGAGGCGTTGTGGCGGCAATGCTGGATGAACTGGCTGGGCGCGCCCTGATGAGCGACGGACCGGCGACCCGTTTCATGTTCACGGCGCGCCTGAACGTGCGCTACCGCAAGAACGTCCCGGTAGAACAGCCGCTGAAGCTGGTCGGGCGGATGGAAGAGGACCGCGGCCGCACAGCCACCGCGGTGAGCGCAATCTACGATGAGCAGGGAACCCTGCTGGCAGAAGCCGAGGCTTTGCTGGTCGATATCCCCGAAAGCATGCTCGAAGAAGCCGACCTGGAAGCGCTCGGCTGGAAAGTGTACCCCGAAGAGTGAACGATCAATCAGGGGACAAACAGCATCACCACCCAATTACAAACGGAGTGTGAGGGAATGATCGTCGAATATCATCGCCCAACTCAATTGAAGGACGCGCTGGATTTGCTGAGCCGACCCGACCCGCTCACGATTCCAATCGGCGGCGGGTCGGCGTTCCGCCGCACAGCCTTCGGGCCGCGCGCGGTCGTCGATTTGCAGGCGCTAGGATTGGACACCTTTGAGCAGAAAGGCAATTCAATCGAGCTTGGGGCTACGCTCACCTTGCAGAACCTGCTGGCTCATCTCGAACAAAGCCCGCAGCCGGGGTTGGCGGGTCTGGTGAAAGCCATCCGGCACGAGGCGGCGCACAACCTGCGCCAGGTCGGAAGCGTAGCTGGCTGTCTGGTGAGCGCCGCCGGACGCTCGCCATTTGGAACCGCGCTGCTGGCGCTGGACGGCGTACTCACGCTGGAACCGGGCGCGGAGGAACTGCATTTGGGCGATCTGTACCCGGTGCGCGATGAACTTTTGCGCGGCCGGCTGATCACCGCGGTGAGCTTTGGCTCGAAGGCGCGGATCGCGTACGAATACGTGGCGCGTTCGCCGGCAGACCAGCCGATCGTCTGCGCCGCAGTGGCTGTCTGGCACTCGGGGCGGACGCGCCTGGCGTTGGGCGGCTTTGGAACAGCCCCGCGCCTGGCTTTTGACGGCCCCGATTCCGGCGGCGTCGAGGCTGCCGCGCGCAGCGCCTACAGCCAGGCGGAGGATGCCTGGGCGTCAAAAGAGTACCGCGCTCAGATCGCCGGCGTGCTGGCTGGTCGGGCGGTGCAATCCGCCCTCGCACATTGAGCCGCATCTACTTATAAAAATGACAAAGAAAAGTGAAATGATGATACACGGTTTTGAACTGTTACAAGAATACGAAATCCCCGAATTGAACAGCCGCGCGCGCTTGTTCTGCCATCAAAAAACCGGCGCACAACTGCTTTCGATCGACAATCGAGACGAAAATAAAGTCTTCGGGATCACGTTTCGCACCCCCCCGAACGATTCGACCGGGATTGCGCACATCATGGAGCACAGCGTGCTGTGCGGCTCGCAAAAATACCCGCTCAAAGAACCGTTTGTCGAGCTGCTCAAAGGTTCTTTGAACACCTTTCTAAACGCGTTCACCTACCCGGACAAAACCTGCTACCCGGTTGCGAGCCAGAACCTGAAGGATTTTTACAACCTGATCGATGTCTACGTGGACGCGGTCTTCCACCCGCTGATCCCGCCCACGACGCTGCAGCAGGAAGGCTGGCACTACGAACTGGAACAGCCCGACCAGCCGCTCATCTACAAGGGCGTGGTCTTCAACGAAATGAAGGGCGCTTACTCCAACCCGGACGATGTGCTGCAAGACCAGGCGCGCATGTCGCTTTTCCCCGACACCCCCTACGGGGTCGACTCGGGCGGGGATCCGCGCCACATCCCGGATCTGACCTATGCCCAGTTCAAAGATTTTCACAACCGCTATTATCACCCCTCCAACAGCCTAATCTATTTCTACGGCGACGACGACCCCGAAACCCGTCTGGAGCGCATGAACGCGTACCTGGCAGAATTCACACGCATTGAAATCAATTCCGCCATCCCGCTCCAGCCGGCGTTCAGCGCGCCGCAGCGCCGCGAGATCGCCTACGATCCAGGCGAAGAGCAGGACAGCCAGAAAGGCATGCTGGTGGTCAACTGGCTGCTGGGCGAGACGAGTGAAGCGCAAACCATGCTGGGGCTTAACATCCTGACGCACATCCTGTTGGGCACGCCGGCGTCGCCGCTGCGCAAAGCGCTGATCGATTCCGGCTTGGGCGAAGACCTGGCTGGCGTCGGTCTGGAAGATGAGCTGCGCCAGGCGTATTTTTCCTGCGGGCTGAAAGGCTTACAGGCGGGACCCGCGGGGGAATTAGCCGCCGCTGCCCAACTGGAAACGCTGATCCTGGACACGTTGCGCCAGCTTGGCGAGCAGGGCATCGATCCGGAAATGGTGGCGGCTTCGCTCAACACGGTCGAATTCCGCCTGCGCGAAAACAACACCGGTTCATTCCCGCGCGGTTTGCTGCTCATGCTGCGCGCCCTGACCAGCTGGCTGTACGACAACGACCCGGTCACGCCGCTGGCTTTTGCGGAACCGCTAGCGCGGATCAAAGACCAGGTCGCCGCGGGCAAACCCTATTTCGAAGATTTGATCCAGCAGTATTTCCTCAACAACCCCCACCGCACGACGGTGATTTTAAAGCCTCAGCCGGGCTTGCAAAAGCAGCGCGACGACGAGGAGCGGCAGCGCCTGTCAGCCGTGCGTGACGCGCTGAGCGCGCCGGAATTCCAGCAGATCGCCGTCCAGACACGTGAGCTAAAAGCGCTGCAGGAACGCCCCGATTCGCCGGAAGCCCTCGCCAGCATCCCGACGCTCAAGCTGGAAGACCTCGACCGTCAAAATAAGCTCATCCCGCTGGAGCTGAGCGAGGTCAAGGGGTCGAAGCTGCTGTATCACGATCTTTTCACCAATGGCATCGTCTACCTGGATATCGGCTTTGATCTGCACACGCTGCCGCAGGAACTGCTGGCGTACGTTCCGCTTTTTGGGCGCGCCCTGCTCGAAACCGGAACGGAGACCGCCGACTATGTCCGCCTTTCCCAGCGCATCGGGCGCTCGACCGGCGGGATCTGGGTCTCTCCATTCACCTCGCTGATCCGCGGGAGCGACCAGGGAGCGGCGCGCCTGTTCCTGCGCTCCAAAGCCATGCCCGCTCAAGCAGGCGAACTGCTGGCGATCCTGACCGAAGTCCTGCTGACAGCCCGCCTGGATCACCGCGAACGCTTCCGCCAGATTGTCCTCGAAGAAAAAGCCAGCCGGGAAGCCATGCTGGTACCCGCCGGTCACGGTGTAGTCAACACGCGCCTGCGGGCGCTGTTCAACGAGGCGGACTGGGCAGCCGAGCAGATGGGCGGGGTGAGCCAGCTCTTCTTTCTGCGCGAGCTGATCAAGCGCATCGATTCCAACTGGGCTGCGGTGCAGGAGCAGCTCGAGACAATGCGGCGCATCTTGCTGGACCGCCGGAACCTGGTCTTCAACGTGACGCTGGACGCCCACAACTGGCGTTCTTTCAAGCCCAGGCTGGACGAATTTCTGGAAGGCTTGCCGGAAGGCGGCGGAGCTAAGTCAGTCTGGCAGCCTCAGCCTCAGGCGCAGTTCGAGGGCTTGGCGATCCCGGCGCAGGTCAATTACGTCGGCAAAGGCGCCAACCTGTTCGAGCTTGGCTACGCCGCCGACGGATCGATCGATGTGATCCTCAATTATCTGCGCACCACCTGGCTGTGGGAACGGGTGCGCGTCCAGGGCGGGGCTTATGGCGGTTTCTGCCTGTTCAATAACCGCTCGGGGGTGCTTACTTATGTATCGTACCGCGACCCAAACTTGCTCCAAACGCTCGATAATTACGACCAAGCCGCACACTTTCTGAGTGAGCTTGCCCTGGATGCGGATGAACTGAAAAAATCGATCATCGGCGCGATCGGCGACATGGACGCCTACCAGCTTCCGGACGCCAAAGGCTACGCCTCGCTGCTGCGCTACCTGGCGGGCGACACCGATGAAAACCGCCAGGTCTGGCGGGAGCAAATCCTGACAACCACGCTGGAAGATTTCCATGCCCTGGGGCAGTCACTGACCCGGCTGAACGAAGCGGGTTTTGTGACCGTGATGGGCTCGCCGGAAGCGCTGGCGCAAGCCAACGCGGCGCGCCCCGGGTGGCTAAAACTGAACAAAGTGCTCTGATCCGAAAGGACCGAACCTATGCTGATTTCACTGCTTATCAACGATCGAATTTTTGAAGTCGAATCCGCGGCGGGCGAGAGCCTGTTGAGCGTGCTGCGCCGGCTGGGTTTCTTCAGCGTCAAACACGGCTGCGAGACGGGCGAATGCGGCGCCTGCGCGGTGCTGCTGGACGGGAAAACGGTCAATTCCTGTGTGATGCTGGCAGCCCAGGCGGTTGGGCACATCCTTCAAACGATCGAATCGATCGGGGAGCACCCCGAGCAGGGCTGGAAAACCACTCAGGGCTTGCACCCGCTCCAGCAAGCGTTTGTCGAGACCGGCGCGGTGCAATGCGGTTACTGCACGCCCGCCCAGATCTTAGCCGCCAAGGAACTCTTGGATCGAAACCCCAATCCCACCGAAGCCGAGGTGCGCCAGGCGCTGGCGGGGGTGCTTTGCCGCTGCACGGGGTACCTCAAGCCCGTGCAGGCGGTCTTGAGAGCCGCGGCGGTCCTGCGCGGCGAGGCGGTCGAGCCGCTCGAAGGCGGGCTGCACGGCGACGAGGGCATCCCCGCCCCGCCGGATTGGTTCGGGGGCGGCGACGAGGGCGGCGCGCCAGAGAAGGATTTGCTGACGCCAGCCACTTTTCCAGGCGGCGCCGTGCAGACCCGCACCCGCCTGCTGCCGCGCATCACGCTCACGCCTGAATCCGAAGTCTGGAGCAGCGTCGGCAAACCCGAAAAGAAGGTGGATGCGGTAAAGCTGGTGCAGGGGAAGCCGGCGTTTACGGCGGATATCGAGCCGCGCAACCTGCTGTACGCCAAAGTGCTGCACAGTCCGGTGGCGCACGCCCGGATTGTCAAAATCGACGCCAGCCGGGCTTTACAACTGCCGGGCGTGGCAGCAGTGTTGACCTGGAAGGACCTGCCGCGGGTGGTGTACTCCACCGCCGGGCAATCGGACCCGATCCCGGGCCCGCTCGATTCCTTCTCGCTCGACCGCAAGGTGCGCTTTGTGGGCGACCGCGTGGCGTTCGTGGCGGCGGAAAGCGAGCAGATCGCCAGCCAGGCGCTGGAATTGATCGACGTGGAATACGAGTCGCTGCCAGCCGTGCTCGATCCCGCGGAAGCCATGCTGCCCGGCGCGCCGATTCTGCACGACGAGCCGGAGTACGTCAACTTTGCCGAATCCGATCCGGGGCGCAACCTGGCGGCTCACATCCACATCGACATCGGCGACGTGGAAAAGGGCTTTGCCGAAGCCGACCAGATCTTCGAGGATGTTTACGAAGTCCCCAAGGTGCAGCAGGCGCACATCGAGCCGCATGTCGTGGTGACGTATTGGGACGAGGACGACCGCCTGGTGATCCGCACCAGCACCCAGGTGCCTTTCCACGCCCGCCGGATGCTGGCGCCAGTACTGGGCTTGCCGGTGAAGCGCATCCGGGTGATCAAGCCGCGCATTGGCGGGGGGTTCGGCGGCAAGCAGGAAGTCCTGATCGAAGACGTGGCGGCTCACCTGACGATTGCCACTGGGCGACCGGTGATTTACGAATACACGCGGGCAGAGGAATTCTTCGCTGGGCGGTCGCGCCATCCAATGCGCATCTGGATGAAGACCGGGGTCAAGAAGGACGGCACGCTGACCGCCAACGCGATGAAAGTGCTGACCAATACCGGGGCGTATGGCTGTCACGCGCTGACCGTGACCGGCAACACCGGTCACAAATCGATCGCGCTCTATGTCGGGGACGGCGAATACCGCAAGTCGCCCAACATCCAGTTCACTGCCGATGTCGTTTATACCAACCACCCGCCTGCCGGCGCCTTCCGCGGTTATGGCGTCCCGCAGGGCTATTGGGCGCTCGACCGCCACATGGAGAAGATCGCCCGTGCGTTGGGGCTCGACCCGCTCGAATTCCGCTTGAAGAACGCACTGCGGGCGGGAGAGCTGCAGCCGTTCAGCACCGCCTGGAGCGAGGGGCGCGAACCCCGCCCGGAGACGATCGAGACCTGCGCGCTGGAAGAGTGCGCGCGCCAGGGCAAAGCCGTGATCGGGTGGGATCAGAAATTCAACAACCCGAACTGGCGGACGGTGGCAGGCAAGCCTCACCTGAGGCGCGGCATCGGATCGGCGCTGGTCATGCAGGGAACCGCCATTCCCTATCTGGACATGGGCGGGGCAAGCGTCAAGATGAACGATGATGGGTCGTTCAATCTGCTCATCGGCGCGACCGACCTGGGCACCGGCTCGGACACCGTGATCGGTCAGATGGTCGCCGAAGTTTTGGGCGTTCCGCTCGAAGACATCATCGTGTATTCTTCGGACACCGACTTCACGCCGTTCGACAAAGGCGCGTACGCCTCGAGCACGACCTACATCTCGGGCGGCGCAGCCGTTAAAGCCGCCGAACAGGTTGCCGAGCGCATCCGCATTCGGGCGGCGAAGATGCTGAACGCGGCTGGCGCGGAGGGCGAGCCAATCGATTGGCGCGAGATAAAGCTGGCAAACCGGCAGGCTTGCGCCCCGGATGGTCGCTCGGTCTCGCTGAGCGAGGTTGCCCTCCATGCGCTGCACCAGGAAGACCAGGAACAGATCATGGGCGTTGCATCGTTTGTTTCGCCGGTCGCGCCGCCGCCTTTCGCAGCCCAATTCGCTGAAGTGACGGTGGATATCGAGACCGGACAGGTGATCGTGGGCAAACTGGTGATGGCGCTCGACTCGGGCGTGATCGTTAACCCGCTCACCGCTTCAGGACAGGTGGAGGGCGGCATGACCCAGGCGCTTGGCTACGCGGTCTGCGAAGAAATGCGCTATGACGAGCGCGGTTTTGCGCGCGAAATCGACCTGACCGATTATCATATCTTCCAGGCGGACGAGATGCCCGAGCTGCACACCCTGTTTGTCGAAACCTTCGAACCGACCCACCCGTTTGGCGTTAAAGCGGTGGCGGAAATCCCGCTGGATGGAGTTGCTCCGGCGGTGGGCAACGCGGTCTTGGATGCCTGCGGCGCGGTCGTGAACAACAATCCGATCACCCCCGAAAAAGTCTGGCGGTCGCTGAACAAGGAGAGCGATTAGGCTATGGATCGAATCTATGTGGTGGGTCATATCAATCCAGACACCGACTCGATCGCCTCGGCGGTCGGGTACGCCTGGCTGCTGCGCGAACGCGACGGCGAGGATGTGGCTGCGGCGCGGGCGGGTCCCACTAACCCGCAGACCACCTGGGTGCTCAAACGGCTCGGTCTGGAGGCGCCGACCCTGCTCACCGACGCGTCGCCGCGTTTCGAGTCGGTCACGCGCCGGCTGGACACCGTCACCCCTGAAGACCCGCTACGCGAAGCCTGGGCGATCTTGAACCGCACGGGCGGGATTGCGCCGCTGGTCAACCCGGACGACGGCAAGCCCGTGGGAATGATCACCGGAATGAGCCTGTTCAACCTCATGGCGAAGTACGTCGGGGCTCACCCGCGCCGCCAGGACGTGCGCATCTCCGAGATCCTCGACCTGCCATGCCGCGAAGCCTGCGATGGCAGCGTGCCGCGTTACCGCGCCAACATCCACATCCGCGATATGCTGGGCAGAATCCTGCGCGAAGAACACAACGATTTCTTGGTCGTTGACGATCAGGGGCTGTACACCGGCGTTACCCGCCAGCGGGATGTGCTGAACCCGCCCCGCCTGCGCCTGATCCTGGTGGATCACAACGAGCCGGGGCAGTCGCTGGGCGCGATCGAAGAGGCCGAGCTGATCGAGATCCTGGATCACCACCGCCTGGGCAACCCGTCCACGCGGGCGCCGATCCGCTTTTCGGTGGATGTGGTGGGCAGCACGAGCACGCTGGTCTCGGAGCGGATCGAAGAAGCCGGTTTGAGCGCCCCGCCGGACATCGCCGGACTGCTGTTGGCGGGGCTGCTTTCGGATACGCTGATCTTGACCTCGCCCACCACCACCGAGCGCGATCACCAGGCTGCCGCGCGGCTGGAACGCTGGGCGTTTGTCCGCAACGGTCCGCTGGCGGGGGAAAAGCTTCAATCTTACGGCGAGCAGGTGATCGAGGCGGGAGCCGGGCTTTCTACCCGCGACCCGTTCGAGATCGTTTCCACCGATATCAAAACCTATGAGACCGGCGGGTTTCATTTTGCGATTTCACAGGCAGAGGTGACCGATTTGCGCCAGATGAACGATCACCTCGATGAGCTGACCCGGGCGCTCGACCGGCTGCGCCAGGAACGCCGGTTGGATTTCGTGATGCTGATGGTGACCGATGTGGTGGATAACGTGAGCAGCCTGATCACCGTCAACGCGCCGCCCCCTCTGGATGATCTGCCCTATCCCAAACAGCAGGACGGGACGCGGCTGGCAATCGGGGTGGTTTCGCGCAAGAAACAACTTTTACCGGTTATATTAAGTATTTTGGAGGAATGAATGACTTCGATATTTCAATCGTTGGTGGAACTGGAAGAGAAGAACCAGGCAGGCGCGCTGTGCATGGTGGTGCGCAGCCAGGGATCGACCCCGCGCCGGTCTGGCAGCAAAATGGTGGTTTTCCCAGACGGACGGATCGAAGGCACCGTCGGCGGGGGCGAGCTCGAAAACCGGGTGATCCGGGAGGCGCTGCAGGCGATTGACGACGGTAAGCCGCGCATGTTGGAGTATCAGATGAACGACCCGGCTCAGGGCGACCCGGGCGTGTGCGGCGGTCAGGTGGAGGTCTATGTGGAACCCTTGCGTCCTAAACCTACGGTTGTGGTGATCGGCGTCGGACACGTCGGCAAGGCTGTGGCGCACCTGGCGCACTGGCTGGGCTATCGAGTGGTGGTCAGCGACGACCGCCCCGACTTTTGCACGCCGGAAGCCATCCCGGACGCCGATGAATATTTACCCGTGCCGATGGCGGAGCTGCCAACGCGCCTGGAATTCACACCCTGGACTTATCTAGTGTTGACCACGCGCGGCGTCAACGTCGATATCGTGGGTTTGCCCGCCCTTTTAGACCAGCCCGCGGCGTATATCGGGGTGATCGGGTCGCAGCGCCGCTGGATGACCGCCCGCAAGCAAATGATCGACGCTGGAACGCCGGTCGAAAAATTGGACCGGGTTCGCTCGCCAATTGGATTGGAGCTCAACGCCGAAACCCCCGAAGAGATCGCGGTGAGCATCATGGCGGAGATCATCATGCTGCGCGAAGGCGGAGACGGTCGTCCGATATCCGCCAGAAAACAAAGACAGACAAAACAACAATAGCGGAGAGCATTATGTGGCAGAGTTATTATTGTGTAACGCGCATCGAGGAGGCGCTCGAACTCCTGGCTGAACACGGCGCGCAAGCCCGAATCGTCGCCGGCGCGACGGATCTGATCCTCGAGTTGGAGCGCGGGGTGCGCAAAGGGGTCGAAACGCTGATCGACATCACCCGCGTGCCGTGTCTGGACGAGATCGTGATGGACGAAGACGAGGTCATTCACCTCGGTCCGCTGGTCACGCACAACCAATGCATCGCCTCCAAGCTGGTTGTCGAGCGGCTCTTCCCGCTTGCCCAGGCGGCGTGGAGCGTGGGCGCGCCGCAGATCCGCAACCGCGGCACCGTGGCGGGCAACCTGATCACCGCTTCGCCGGCGAACGACACCATCACCCCGCTGATGGCGCTTGGGGCAAGCGTCCGGCTAAGTTCGACGCGCGGCAGCCGGGTGGCGCCCCTGAAGGACTTCTTCCTGGGGGTGCGGCGCACGGCGCTCCAACCGGATGAGATGCTGGTGGACATCGCCGTACCGGCGCTGAAATCGAACCAGCGCGGCATGTTCTATAAACTGGCGCTGCGGCGCGCCCAGGCGATCTCGGTGGTCAACGCGGCGGTGGTGCTCACCTTTGACGGAGAGGCAGCGGCGGTTGGAGCGCAATCCAAAGTTACTTCCGCGGCGATCACGCTCGGCTCGGTCGCCCCAACCATCGTGCGCGCGCCCGATGCCGAAAATTACCTGGCAGGCAAAACGTTGACCGACGAAGTGATCCTGGAGGCGGCAGTCCTGGCAAAGCGGGCTGCCCACCCGATCGATGACATTCGCGGCACTGCCGTTTATCGCGATGAGATGGTGCGGGTGTGCGTCAAACGCTGCCTGGCTGGCATCCACGCCGGAGCGGAACGAGACGGCTTTCCAACCGATCCGGTGCTGCTGCGGGGAACCGAAAAAGTCGATCTCGCCCAGCGCCTGCCCGAGCGCAGCCTGCACCAGCCGGGGTCGCCGATTGTAACGCGGATCAATGGGAAAGAGTACACCTTCAACAGCGGGCAAAACAAGACCCTGCTGCGCCTGCTGCGCGAGGAAGCCGGGTTGACCGGCACAAAAGAGGGTTGCGCAGAAGGGGAATGCGGCGCCTGCACGGTGTATCTCGACGGTCAGGCGGTGATGAGCTGCCTGGTGCCGGCAACGCGCGCCCACGGGGCTGAGATCACCACAATCGAGGGCATCGCGCATGATGGGCAGCTCCACCCGGTCCAGCAGGCTTTCATCGAAGAAGGCGCGGTGCAGTGCGGTTATTGCACACCCGGTTTTATTATGTCTGCCGTAAAATTGCTCGAAGAAAAGCCCCATCCCTCCGAAGCGGAGATCAAGGTCTCGATCACCGGCAATCTGTGCCGCTGCACCGGCTATTACAAGATCGTGCAGGCAATCGAAAAAGCCAGTATGAGCATGACGGAGGCGCCGAATGGGTAAATATGGCAGATTGGCTGGACAGGCGCCCCCGCCTCCGCCGCCCTGGAAAATCCATCCGGTGTGGCGGGGGATCGGGTGCCTCTTGATTTTAATCGGTCCGGTGATGGCTTATCTCATCGCGGATATGTTGGTAACGATGACGATCTCCGAAGGCTGGTACGCATTGCCGCGCGACCTGACGCGCCCATATCAGATCCCCCTGATCGAAATCACCGTGCCGCATTTTTTTGCTAACCTGATGGCAACCGCCCTGCTGCTGCTGCTGGGCTTCGCGCTGATCATGATCGCTTACACCCTCATTTTCTCGGTTGCGGGACCGGGGCGCTACACCCCGATGGATTCGCCGCCGGTGCGGGAAATGCCGAAACGCCGGCGTTGAACGCCTGCGGGTTGCGCCGCGGGCATAAGGACAATCGAAATATATGGAGCGCACTGTTCCGACAACGGAATCTGAAGAGGTCGAGCTTTACACGCGCACCTACTATTCGCTGCTGCGCTCCTCCGCCGAGGTGAAAATTCGCACGCTGGAAGAGGTGCACGCCGGGATGAATTCCCTGCTCCATCCAGATGCGCGCGAACCGTTCTCGGATATGTCGGCTTTTTTCTACTCGATCTTGCGCCTTCCGAGCTGCATGCCGGAGGTCAAACGGGTGGTGCTGGGGCAGAACGCGGGCGTGTTTTTCCAGTCGGGGGTGGGAGATATCCTGGAGTGGAAAGAAGTGTACAGCGTTGCACGCCGGCGGCGCAGTTTTTTTGACGGCAAAGACACCTTAGCCTGTTTTATTGCCAGCCGGTCGGACATCGACGACATGATTCCGCTGCTGACCGCCTATCAGATCGAATGGAACAAGCTTCATTATCGCATCAGGCGGTTGTCCGGCGCGCTCGATCAGGGGGGTTTCAGCGGCAGCCTGGTGGGTTTCAACCGGCTGCGAGACTTGCTTGAAATACCCGAAGAAGATTTTGACCGGCTGCACGCCATCTGGGATCGCGACCTCGAAACGAACTTGGCGCACATCGCCCAAAAACCCTGCGATCTGAAAGTGCACCTGCTGAGCGGTTCGCTGAGCGAATACCGCCGGGCGCGCAATGCGTGGTGGGAGAACATCGAACGCGCCCGCCCGGACATCAGCGAGCGTCCGATCTATTTTGTTTCGAGCAACAATCACAGCCTGGCAAATCTGCTTTCGGGGTTTGCGCTCCAGCAGCCAGCGCTGATCGAATTCCTCGACCAGCCCGGGTACGCCGGCTTGCGCAACGAATGGGCGGATATTCAGAAAAGCCAGACCAGCAGCAGCCGCGAGAATTTTCTGTACTACCTGCTGCGCAAAGCGGAACAGGATAAGAAGGGGCAATATTTAATCCCGCAGCAGCACGAGTACGAGAACCAAAATGGGATCGCCCGCATCCCGAGCAAGCGCTCCTTCGACGTCGAAGCGCAGGTGATCGAAATCGCCCGGCTGAATTTAGCGGCGGCGGACCCGCGCCTCCGGCTGAGCGCCAACGTCCAGAAGCTCCAAACCAGCGAAGCGCTGATCCTCAACATCGACTATCCTTTGGGGCTGGCAGCCTATGACATCCTGGCTGAGATCTCATCCAACGTTGGAGGGGTGTTGGGCGTGTATGTGATGGGGAAAGCCGCGACCCTCAACGCAGTCATCGGCGATGTCATGATCTCGAACGTCGTGCACGACGAACATTCGCGCAACACGTATCTTTTCGGCAACTGCTTTTCAGCCGCCAAAGTGGCGCCCGACCTGGTCTTTGGGACGGTACTGGACAACCAGAAAGCCGTAACCGTGCAGGGGACGTTTTTACAGACGGCGGATTACATGGATGTCTTTTACCGGGAGGGCTACACGGTCATCGAGATGGAAGCGGGACCGTACCTATCCGCCATCTTCGAGATGTACCGCCCGACCCGCCACCCGGTGAACGAGATCATCGACCTGCACAGCGCGCCCTTCGACATTGGGATGATCCACTATGCGTCGGACACCCCGCTGGGCAAGGGGAAGAACCTGGGGGCGGGCAGCCTCTCTTATATGGGGATGGATTCGACTTACGCGGCTTCGCTGGCGATCTTGCGCCGGATTCTAGCGCTGGAAATCGAGCGGTTGTCGTCTCAGCCAGGGGGATAACCGGCGCCCTCAGCCAAGCGCCGCCTTGTCGGTGATCTCCAGCGCTTCATCCAACACGGCAAACCCCTCCGCTAATTGATCTTTGTCGATGATCAACGGCGGAATGATCAGCACCGTATGCCAGTGCGTGTACAAGTAGACCCCGTGATCGAGCATGAATTTGCGGAACGCGACCATCGCCTCGCTCGTACCGTTGAAGGGCGCCAGCGGCTCGCGCGTGCGCCGGTCGCGCACCAGTTCGATAATCCCAAACAAGCCGATCGAGCGCACCTCTCCGACCGAGGGGTGATTCTCGCCCAAATCGGTGAGCAGACGGTGCAGCACCGCTCCCATTTCGGCGGCGCGCTCCACCAGACGATCCTGCTGCATGACCTGGATGTTGGCTGCCGCCGCGGCAAGCGAGATGGGATGGGCGTTGTAGGTGAGCCCGCCCTGAAAGACCCGCTGATTGAAAAATTCGGCGATCTCGGGCTTGATCGCGACCGCGCCGAGCGGCGCATAGGCGGAGGTGAGACCCTTTGCCATCGTCATCAGGTCAGGGACCACCCCCCAATGCTCGACCGCAAACCACTTGCCTGTGCGCCCAAAGCCGGACATCACCTCGTCGGAGATCATTAAGATGCCGTAGCGGTCGCACAACTGGCGCACGCCCGGCAGATATCCGTCTGGAGGGATGATCACCCCGTTTGTGCCGGTCACGCTCTCCAGCAGCACGGCGGCAATCGTTTCAGGACCCTCATAGAGGATGATCTCTTCCAGATGGTTGAGATAATCCTGACAGAAATCGGCGTCCGAGATCCCCGGGTTGGCGCGATGGAAGGTGGAGCGGTAGCGGTACGGATCCAAGAAGTGAACCACGCCGGGCATCAGGTTGGGCTCCCAGGCGACCCGGCGCGGGTCTCCGGTGGCAGCCATGGCGCCGGCGGTAGCGCCGTGATAGGAACGGTAGCGCGCCAGAATTTTGTGCTTGCTGGTATAGGCGCGCGCCAGCTTGATGGCGTTCTCGTTTGCGTCCGCCCCGCCCAGGGTGAAAAGAAAACGGTTCAGGTCGCCGGGGGTGATCTCCGCCAGCAGCTTGCCCAACTGGGCGCGCGGCCGGGTCGCCATTGGCGGACCGGCAAACGGCAACTCGCGCGCCTGGGCGACGATTGCTTCGATCACGCGCTCGTCTCCATGACCAATGTTGACGCACATCACCATGGAATTGAAATCCAGGTAGCGTTTCCCGTCCACGTCCCAGAAATAAACGCCCTTGGCGCGCCCCACCGGGATCGGGGCGACTTTTCCCTGCGCCGACCAGGTCCAGAAGCCGTGCTCCATTGAGAGCGGTAAAATATCCGAATCAGCGATGGCGGTCATAGATCCTCACAGCTTGAATATTTTTGTGGTATATGGGAATCCTATCACAGATTTTCGGGCTGACTTGGTTTGCCGTCGGGCTTCCCAGTCCCGCCCCCTTTTGACAAATTGGACGTTATCGGTCATAATGCTGAATTGGTGATCGCCCACTGCTGGATTTACCTCGAAGCTTGGCAGCGGATGAATCTGGCATACCAAACCTGACATTCTGATAATCCGCCAAAGGAGGAGAAATAAGATGTACGCAATCGTTTTAATTCTGCACAGCCTTATCCGCTGGCTGGCGTTGATTTTAGGCATCGCGGCAGCCGGGTTCGCCTGGTTCGGCTGGTTGAAAAAACAGGACTGGAAACCGCTCAACCGCAAGCTGGGCGCCTACTTCACCATCGCGATGGATCTGCAATTGGCGCTGGGCTTGCTGCTATATCTGGCGTTCAGCCCCATCACGCGCGCTGCGCTGCAGAATTTTTCGGCGGCGATGAGCGCGCCCGAGCTGCGTTTTTTTGCGCTCGAACACCCATTGTCGATGATCTTAGCCCTCATATTCGCTCATCTGGCGAGTATACTGCCCAAACGCCAAAGCGCGCCGTCCGCCAAATTCCGCCTCGCGGCGGTCTTTTCTACGCTGGCGGTGCTGTTGATCCTGCTCGGGACGCCCTGGATGCGCCCATAACGCCTGCGCGGGGGCTAGCCTCCCTGGCTCCAGGTCTGCCTCAGTAATGCGGGCAGCGCAGCGCCGGCGGCGCAGGGCAAAAAATGGGTCGCGTGCGGGGTGAGCGGGGTCTCATGCAGGTTGATCTCCACCAACCGCGCCCCGCGACGCAGCGCCAGCAAAGGCAAAGAAGCGGCTGGCTCTACCAGCGCGGACGTTCCAATAGAAAAGAAGATCTCACACGCGCGGGCGGCAGCCTGGGCGGCTGCGAGCGCCTCCCAGGGCAGCGGCTCGCCAAACCAGACCACGTCGGGACGCAGCCAGCCGCCGCAGTGCGGGCAGCGCGGCGGCGGATCGTCGGTTTCCTGCCAGCGATCCACAACCCGGTTTTCCTGATAGCATTTGACGCGCTGGATGTTGCCGTGCAGTTCGATCAGCGGGGCGGCTTTCCCGCTGCCGGCGCGCTGGTGCAAACCGTCAACGTTCTGGGTGATCAGCGTGAAATGGGGCAGGCGCGTTTCCATCTCCGCCAGCGCCAGGTGACCCGGATTTGGGCGGGCGCGGCTGATAAGTTCACGCCGCCAGGCGTACCATTCCCAGACCAGACGCGGGTTCTGTTCGAATGCGGCGGGCGTAGCCAGTTCTTCCGGGCGATAGCGGCTCCATAACCCGGTTTGGGCGTCGCGGAAGGTGGGGATGCCGCTTTCGGCGGAGATCCCCGCCCCCGTCAGGACTGCGACCGACCGGGCGCGGTGCAGCGCCTCGATTAACGCCGGCGGGATTTCTACGATGAAATCGCGGCGGGTATCAGAGTCTGGCGGAGCGGAATCAGGTTGAATAGGCTGCGGTGCTGGTTCGGGCGTGTGAGTCATGCTGCATTACGGGTTTTGTGCCAGTAGCGGTGAATGCCGGCAGCGGACATCCAGGAAGGGTTGGCGGTTTCATAAACCTGGCATTCCGCCTGAGAGAGGCGCTCTTGTTGCGATCTGGCTTCGGTCCACTCGATGAACTGGCGGTTCAATTCCTCAATCGAGGGATCGGCTGCCATCTGGCGCGAAACCCACGCGTCGGTCTGCTGCACGAGGTCGGCGAGCGCGCGCAGGTGCCATTCGGCGTCAGCGTAGATGCCGAAATGCGTCGGCGCGATGCGCGTGAAAGCCCCGCGGCGCTGCTCTTGCGCCAGCCTTTCCACGCTGGCGCGCCAAAGCTCCAGGTCGATCTCCGGCGGGGGCATCGGCAGCCGCAAATGGCGCAGCCCAGCCAGGCGTATCCCGCCGATGTCGCCCGAAAAGCAGGTTTCGGCGAAGATGTAGGCATAATGATGATAGGCGTGTCCGGGGGTATCCAGCGGGCGGAAAAGCAAATCCTCGATTTCGATCGGCTCTTGATCTTGGTGCACAACGATCTGCGCTTGCGGGACCGGCAGGAACTCGCCCCACAGGCTGTGCATATTTTCGCCATAAATCCGTTCGGCGCTGGCGAGCAATTTTTCCGGGTTGGCGAGGTGCGGCGCCCCCACCGGGTGAACGTGGATGCGCGCCCCCTGCTTCGCCCACCAGCCCGCCGACCCGGCGTGATCCAGGTGGATGTGGGTCAACAACACATCGGTGATGTCGCCGGGCGCGAGACCGAATTCCTTCAGGTGGGCGGTCAGGTTTACCAGGGTGGAGCCGGGACCGCATTCGACCAGGACCGCGCCGCCCGTGTGCGGGATGAGATAACTGGCGATCGCGCCAGGCAGGTCCATAAAATTCAGATCCAACGTGTGGATCAGTTGTTGGGTAGTTGGGCGAATCGTCATCATTTCTCCATGCCTGATGCGGCGCACAAAGCGCGGCGCATAAAGCGCCGCATAGTGCGCCCTGGATCGGACGTTCACCAATTGTAATCGTTTCTCCAAGAATTCGACCAAAATTATGCAGTTAGGCAAGGAAAGCTAGGTCAAAAGTAACATTGAAAGCGTTGATGGCTGTGCTAAAATTTCAGAGCCGCGCAATGCGGCATTAATCTATTCTAAAGGAACGCGCAATTGTGGTCGAAACACCTGACCGAACCATCCTGATCGTCGAAGATCACGACGTCCTGAGGGAGGGGCTGCAGATCCTGCTCGAAGCGGAGAATTACAACGTCATCACTGCGGCGCACGGCAAAGCCGCGCTGCTGCAGATGGAAAGCGCCGTCCCCGACCTGATTCTGTCCGACATTTCGATGCCCGAAATGGACGGGTATGAATTTTACGAGGCGGTCCGGTCTCATCCGGAGTGGATGGCAATCCCGTTCATCTTCCTCACCGCCCGCGGAGATCGAGCCGACCTATTCACCAGCCGCAAAATGGGGGTCGAAGACTACCTCGTTAAACCGGTCGAGCGCCAGGCGCTGGTCACCACCATCCATTCGCGGCTGGAGCGCAGCCAGCAGCTCATGCTGGCGCAACTCGAACAGGCTTACGAAGCCAGCCTGATCATGCTCGCAAATGCAATCGAACTGCGCGACCGCTACACGCGCGGCCATGTGGAGCGCGTGATGGAGCTTGCGGTCAAGATCGCCGAGCAGTTGGATCTGAGCGAGAGCCAAATCAACGCGGTGCGGTTTGGCGCAATCCTCCACGATATCGGCAAAATCTCGATTCGCGAGGATGTGCTCAGAAAAGCCGGTCCGCTGGATCTGAGCGAATGGTCGGAAATGAAGCGCCATACCACCATGGGCGCAACACTGCTCAACGATGTCCCGTTCCTCTCTTCTGCCTTGCCCATCATCCTCCATCACCACGAACGGTGGGATGGACAAGGATACCCGAACGGTCTGGCGGGCGAAGATATTCCGCTAGAAGCGCGCATCGTTACGGTCGCCGACGCATACGATGCGATGACGTCATCCCGCGTTTATCACAATGAGGATACGTCCATTGAGGCATTGGAAGAGATCGTTGCCGGAATCGGCACACGCTACGACTGCCAGGTTGTCGAGGCGTTTGTGAAAGCGCTTGAGGCAGAAACCCGCTCAAGCGAAGATGAGCCGGAGTAAAGGGGTCAATCCGCGCGCTTCCAGTCGCTTACCTCATCCAGGGTTGTTTTTTCGTCATCGTTCAAGCGCAGTCCAGCCGCGCCCAAGTTATCGGCTAGCTGGTCGAGATCGCGCGGCCCGATGATCGGGCTGGTGATCCGCGGGTTGGACAGCAGCCAAGCCAGGGCGATCTGGGATACGCTGGCGCCGCGTTCGTTCCCGATCCGGTCGAGTTGATCCAGCAGATTCCAGTTCTGCGGGGTGAAATAGCGGCTCACCCGCTCCCCGCGAGCGCTGACGGTCTGCGCGCCGGGGCGGTATTTTCCGGTCAGAAAGCCGCCCCCGAGCGGGCTGTAGGGGATTACACCCAGATCATACGCGTCGCAGACCTCCGCCAGCTCACGCTCGAACTCCGCCCGCTTGACCAGGCTGTAATGCGGCTGGAGCGAACGGTAGGCAGCCAGACCGTGCAGGCGTGAGGTCCAAATCGCTTCAGTGAGCCGCCAGGCGGGATAGTTCGATGCGCCAATGTAGCGCACCTTGCCAGCCCGCACCAAGTCATCGTAAGCCTGCAGCGTCTCTTCGATGGGCGTGTTTTCATCATACCAATGAGACTGGTAAAGGTCGATGTAATCCGTCCCCAGCCGGCGCAAGGAGCCCTCTACCGCCTCCTGAATGTGATAGCGGGAAAGCCCCTCGGCGTTCGGTTCGGCGCCCATCTTCCCCCGCACTTTGGTCGCGAGCACCAGCTTTTCGCGCGAGATAGCAGATTTTTTCAACCAGCGCCCAATGATCTGCTCCGCCACCCCGCCCGGGTTGCCTTCCACCCAGTTGGAATAGACATCTGCGGTATCGATGAAATTGATCCCCGCGGCAAAGGCGGCATCCAGGATGCGCAAAGAGAGCGCTTCATCCGCCGTCCAGCCGAATTGCATCGTGCCAAGACAAAGCTCGGAGACTTTCAAACCAGAACCGCCCAAATTGCGATATTCCATAGCTTCACTCATAACCTTGCGGGTTGTTCGATTGCCAGCGCCAGGTGTCCTGACAGATTTCGTCAATCGTGCGCTCGCTGCGCCAGCCAAGCTCCCGGTTGGCGCGCGTCGTGTCGGCGTAACTGACCGCGATATCGCCGGGACGGCGCGCTTCGATGCGGTAAGGGATCGTCCGCCCGCTGGCTTTCTCAAACGCCCGAAGCATTTCGAGCACGCTATAGCCCCGGTTAGCGCCCAAATTGTAAACCAGGCAGCCGGACGAATCGGCAAGCTTTTCGAGCGCCTTTAAGTGTCCCAGAGCAAGATCGACCACGTGGATGTAATCGCGCACGCCGGTGCCGTCGGGCGTGGGGTAATCGTCCCCCCAGACGCGCAGATAGGGCAGCCGTCCGACCGCCACCTGGGCGATGTACGGCAGCAGATTGTTGGGGATCCCGAGCGGGTCTTCCCCGATTCTGCCGCTGGGGTGCGCCCCAACCGGGTTGAAGTAGCGCAGGACGGTGATGCTCCAGTCCGGCTCCGCACGTGACAGGTCCTCCAGGATGATCTCAACCATGCGTTTGGTGTGCCCGTAGGGGTTCACCTGGCGCTCGCAAGGGAAATCTTCCGTGATCGGCACGCTGGCTGGGTCGCCATACACAGTGGCGGACGAACTGAATACCAGTTTCTGCACGTTGTTCTCCGCCATCGCTTCGAAAAGGTTCAAGCTGCCAGTGATGTTGTTCGAGTAATACTGCAACGGCAGGCTGACGGACTCGCCGGGCGCCTTCAACGCCGCGAAATGGATCACTGCATCGATCGCGGCGGATCGAAAGACGCGCGCGAGCGCTGCGCGGTCGCACAAGTTCACCTGGTGAAACGCCAGCGGCTTCCCCGCCAGGCTCTCTACCCGGCGCAGCGCCTCCGCTTTGCTGTTGACCAGGTTGTCCACCACGGTCACCTGGTTTCCAGCCAGCAGCAATTCCAGGCAGGTGTGGCTGCCGATGTATCCGGCGCCTCCGGTCACGAGGACATGCATCGGGATCGTCTCCGTTTCGTAGGGATTGGCTGGGCGCGTCCGATAGGGTCGCGCGGGATCACGCTTTGTAACCGATCATGCGCAGGAAGCCCTTGCGCCAGGCGACGTCTTCTTCAGCCTCGACGCCCTTGGGGGAGAAACCGTCGATCACGCCCAAGATGCCGCGCCCCTGCGCCGACTCAGCGACGATCACCTCGGTGGGGTTGGCGGTTGCGCAAAAGATGTTACAGATTTCGGGCACCGCTTTCAGACTGTTGAGCACGTTGATCGGGTAATATCCCTCCCCAAGAAAGATGATGAAGCTGTGCCCGGCGCCGATCGCCAGCGCGTTCGTTTGCGCCAGAGCAATCATTTCCGGGTCGGTGCCGGTCGTGCGGACCAGGCATTTGCTGGAAGCCTCGTTGAACGCCAGCCCAAATTTGATCCCCGGGACCGTGGTGATCATCATCTCGTGGATGTCTTCGACGGTTTTAATAAAGTGCGATTGACCCAGGATGAAATTGATCTCCAGGGGCTTTTCGATTGGCACACTAATCAAATGCATTAGACCCTCCCGCTTGAATGGCTTATCCTCGCCAGCTATTCTACTATAAAGTAAACACGGGTGTTTCACGCCAGATGAAACACCCGTGTTCGGCTCAGCATTTTCTTAGCGCACGTAGTCGTAAGGATTGACCTTAGCGCCGTTGATCATCAGTTCGAAGTGCAGGTGGGGACCGCTGGAATTACCCGTGCTGCCCAGCGCGCCGATGTAACCGCCCTGATAAACGCTCTGACCGCAGCTCACCCCAATCGCGCTGAGGTGGGCGTAGGCGCTCTGCCAGCCGTTGCCGTGGTCGATCGCGATCAGGTTGCCGTAACCGTAATCGCTCCAGCCGGCGTACACCACCACGCCGCTGTCGGTGGCGAAGATGGAATTGCCAATCTGACCGCCAATGTCGATCGCTGGGTGAACGCCGCCGTCGTATGCATATCCTGAAACGGTGTGATCGGTGGTGGGCCAGACAAAGGTGCCCGAACCGATCGCGCCCGAATAGACGCTTCCGCAAGCCCCGGCGCCGTAATAGCGGGCGACTGCCGCGTTTTCACGCGTAATCGCCGGCGGACCCCAGTCCTTGATGGCGCGCTTTCCGCCCGGGACGATGAGCCAGCTTCCAGATTCGATCGATGCGCTCGGGTCCGTCTGGGTCAGATCGATGAAATTCCCCGGGTAATCAATGATCGACTCCTGATCGACGCCGAAGAATTCCGCCACACCCGACAGCCGGTCGCCCTGCTGCCATTCGTAATACGTACCATCCACCGGAAGGATGTTCAGCACCTGGCTGGGTTTCAGCAAATGAGGGTTGTCGTTCAGCACGTCATAATTTCCCCAGAGCACCGTTTCGGGTTTCAAACCGTAGTTCGAGGCGATGCTGAAAAGGGTGTCGCCCGCCTGGACGGTGTACGTGATGACATCCACGCGCGGGCGTGAAGGGATGATCGTGTTCACATTCGTCTGGCGGGTGATGCCGGTTTGCATCGACTGCGGGGTCGTCAGCGGCGCTAAGCCGACGGCTGGTTCCGGGTTTGACGGAACTTCGAACTCAACTTCTGCGGCGGGCTGCTCAACGCCCGCCTGAGCGGTGTTTGGAGCAAAGAACCGCTGCCATGCCAGATATCCCAGCACCAGCAGCAAGCCGATCATGAGCAGGTTCAAGCCGATTTGCTGCAGAATTGCGCCCGTCTGGGGTCTCGATTTTCGGGGGGGTATTTCGCTTTTTGTCAGGTTGCCTTCCATAAGTCTGAGGGTTCCTGGATTCTCCTTGAGTATGAACGTATCCTTCAGTAATCCGGACTGAACTTTCGGATCACGAGTCCCCATTATACCCCTTGACTAGCGCAGAACGATGAAGCGCACCTTAAGAGGAATTAATCATCTGGATAAGCTCTCATTAAGCAACCCTGAAACAATCGAGTGATCTAATGCTAAAATTAGAAAATCAGTAATTCCGGGTGAACAGATTCTTGCGATGGATCGAATTTCAAAACACTTCAAGCGTCTCTTTTTCGCTGTTTTGATCGCGAGCACGCTGGCGTGCCGGCTGGCGATTCGGGGCATCAACCCGCCCGTTCCACAGATCGATACGCCGACGCCCACCGTATTCCTGACGCGCACGTACACCCCTACCGCAACCCGCACGCCCACCTCTACCCCCGAGCCCAGCGCAACGCCCACGCCAACCGCGACCCCCACGCCGTTTTTCTGGGTCGAGCCGGGCACGCCGCTGCCGGGTTTCTCGCAGTCCATCACGCTGGACACCGCCGGGCAGCTTTCGGCACTGGCGGAATGGCATGAAGAATCGATCGCTGACCTGGAATGGAGCCCGGATGGGGAACTGCTGGCGGTTGCCAGCCCGGCGCGCATCAACTTTTATGACCCCAAAACGCGCCAGCTTCTGCGCACGCTCCATCCCACGAAGGAGGGCATCGTCGATATCGCATTCAGCCCGGGGGGCAGTTGGCTGGTCGCCGGGTGCCGCCAGGGCGACGAGACCAGCGGTTTTTCGAGCAGTTTAGACTTGTGGGCAGGACCAAACTGGAAACCGCTGGGGCTGCTTTATGGCGTCGTCGCCGGCTTGTCTTCGATGTCCTTCCTCCCCGATGGGCAAATCCTGGCGGTCGCCTACGCCGCGCCCGGGTATGCGGGGAAGAATTACATCGACTTCTGGGCGGTGCCGTCCTGGATCATCAACACCTCCATGGACACCGATAAGCTTCAAGAGGTGGCTTTTTCTCCCGACGGGCGGTTCTTTGTCAACACACCCGACCGCTACGCGATCCAGGTGTGGGATTTGATCGAAAAAAAACTGTTGTACACCATCCCCACCTCGTTCACCGGCGCGGTCAACCGCTTTGCATTTTCGCCCGATGGTGATTTTCTGGCTGCCGGGCATTACGACGGCATGGTCCGCATCTATGATCTCAACACCGGGGAGGTCGCGCTCGCATTCGACACCGGGGCGGTCGTGCAGAGCATCGCCTACAGCTCGGACGGCGAGATCATTGCCATCGGCGGCAGCTTTGAAAACAGTCACATCCAGCTTTGGGCGCGCGGATCGGGGAAACTGCTGCGCTCGATCGACAATCAAACCGGCGGGATCAGCAGCCTGATCTTTTCGGCGACCCAGCGCTTCCTGGCGTCCGGTTCCTATGACGGCACGGTGCGGCTGTGGGGGGTCCGTCCATGAATGGCGCAGGTCCGGCGGTCTGGCGCGTGTTTCAGGGTTTATTGGCGCTGGGGCTGGCGGTCTGGAGCCGGGCAGCAACACCGGGGCTGCGCGAAGCGAGTCCGCACAGCTCAACCTCGCAGACCCGCCTGACCCAGCAAGCGCAGATTGAATACAGCCCCTGGGATCTGGTGACCGCGCTCGCCTGGTCGCCGGACGGCGCGACTTTAGCGGTCGCTGCCGGGGATTCTATTTATTTCTATCGTTCGCGCGGCTGGGAACTGCTCACGCGGGTGCGCCTGGGCGCGCTTACGCATGGATTGGATTTCAGCCCGGATGGCAGGTGGCTGGCAGCCGGCAGCCGTGACGGGGCGGTGCGGCTCTGGGAGACGGCGCAAATCGCGCCGGGGGCGGAACTCGGTTCAGGGCAGGTGATCGACGCCCATCGCAAAGGCGTGAACGCGGTTCGTTTCAGCCCGGTGGAGGCGCGGTTTGCCAGCGGCGGCAATGACGCCATCGCCCGCTTCTGGGGGGCGCCGGCGGGCGAGGCACTGGGCATGACGATCGGCGGCTCGTTTGCGGTCCCGTCGATCGATTTCTCGCTTGACGGGCAGATCCTGGCGGTGGTAAACGGGGAGATGGTCCGTCTGCGCGATACCTCTTCGGAGCGGATCGTCGGGACGTTTCAAAGCGCGGCGCCGCTCTATTATGTGGAGTTCAGCCCAAATGGCGAGGAAATCGTCGCGACCGGCAACGATAATTTGATCCGCATCTGGAAGACCGACCAGGCGTATCGCACCGCTCAGCCGGTCTATCCTGAACCGCAACTCTTGATTGGGCACAACGGGAGGGAAGGGACGTTCAGGGCGCTGGTGTGGAAAGCCGTCTACAGTCCGGACGGCAAGGTGATCATTTCAGCGGGCGGCGATGGCACGATCCGTGTATGGGAGGCGCAAAGCGGAGCGCTCGTCGCCAGCTACCCCGCTCACTCAGGCGGGGCGACCAGCCTGGCTTTCGAACCCGGCGGAAGCCGGATCGCCTCCGGCGGGCTGGACAGCCGGGTGGTCATCTGGTCCTTACAGCCATAATGAGATGACCGGCAGCCCGGATGCCCAGCGTGCATTTCGCTGATTGAATACGGATCAGGGGCTGTTGCTTGACTCTCTTGTGGATTCTGGTTGGGCGACAGCGGTAAGCTGTAGATGAAACTGCTCCGCCCCATAGGTTGCTGTGGCGTTCGGCCCGTTTTCGGTGTTGTTACCGACGCTGTTGAGAGAACCCCCCTTCGAACTGACTCCACCCCCACTGTCCACGCAAGCCACAGCCGCCAATGCCAGCAGGACAATCACCAGTAATGCACACAGGAACAGTTTGTTTTTCGAGGTCTTCTTCATCTGGTAAATTCTCTACTCCGATTACGTTGCTTGCTTTTAGAGAACAGGGGTAGTTCTCCGATCAGCTTCCGATAGTTCGTTGCTCTTACTGTTGCAAGGATCTTGCCAGACGGGTTTCAGGATCGCACGAGGGGCTTGGGATATAATGAATTGACGGCAAAGCGCGATGCAAGACAACCCGCTCATCCCAACCATCTGTCAAAGCGCGATCGAAGAAATCGTGGCTGCGCTGGGGTTTGCGCGCCAGGGTCCGGCGCGCCGGCTGCTCAGCCCGTTGTTCTGGCTGCCGGCGCATTTGTTAGCCCGGCTGCTTGCCGAGGTCGACGAGCCAGCCCGCCAATCGGGGCTGCCCGGCGTTGCCCGCCGCTTGCTGCCGCGCTTTGTGAGCGGAGTGCAGACTGCCGGCGCGGCGGATATCCCCGAGGCGGGCCCGCTCATCATCGCCACAAACCATCCGGGGGCGTACGACGCGCTGGCGATTCTCTCGAATGTGCCGCGCCAGGACATCAAATTCATCGTGAGCGATGTGCCGATCCTGCGCAGCGTCCCCTCCGTAGCGCAATCCCTGATCTACACGCCGCCGCAAACCGAACTGCGGGCGCGCGCGGTGCGCGAGATCATGCGCACTTTAAGGCAAGGCGGGGCGATCTTGATTTTTCCGAGCGGGGTGGTCGACCCCGACCCGGCGTTTATGCCCGGGGCTGAGCAGGCGCTGCATCTGTGGTCCGCGAGCCTCGGCTTGATTTTGAGCAAAGTGCCCGGCGCGCTGCTGCAAACGGCGATCGTCAGCGGCGTGCTGGCGCCCGCCTGCCTGCGCAGCCCGCTCACACGCCTGCCCAAAGAGCGCTGGCGGCAGCAAAAGCTGGCTGAGTTTTTACAGGTGATCCAGCAATTGGTCTTCAAGCGCAACTTTCATTTGACGCCGCGGGTCTACTTTGGCAAACCGCGCCCGCTCGAGGGCTTGCTAAGCGATTTCAAGGCGGACAGCCTGCACCAGTCCATCCTCGCAGCTGCCCGCGAAACCCTGCGGCTCAACCTGGGAATGGCTGGCGCGGAGATTCGATGAGACCAGAAAGGAACGGTAAACGATGTGCGATACGGTAGTGATCACGCCCGAGGCAACCGCCGACGGGGTCATGCTGTTTGGGAAAAATTCCGACCGGGAGCCAAACGAGGCTCACACCCTCGCCCTGATTGCGGCGGCGGATCATCCCGCCGGCAGCACGGTGCGCATGACCTATATCGAAATCCCACAGGCAGAGCACACCTACAGGGTGCTGCTGGCGAAACCGTTCTGGATCTGGGGCGCTGAAATGGGGGTCAACGAGCATGGCGTGGCAATTGGAAACGAAGCGGTGTTCACCCGGGCGCCGTACGTGAAAGACAAAGCCATGATCGGGATGGATCTGCTCCGGCTCGGGTTGGAGCGCGGCAGCACCGCCCAGGGCGCGCTGGAGGTAATGACCGGCTTGCTTGAAACCTACGGTCAGGGTGGAAACTGCGGGTTCCGGCACCCCTTTTATTATCACAACAGCTTCTTGATCGCCGACCCGCGCGAAGCCTGGGTTTTTGAGACGGCGGGGCCGCATTGGGCTGCCCGGCGCGTCCAGGGCGTCTATACGATCTCGAATGGCTTGACGATTGGGAACGAATGGGACCTGGCGTCAAAAGACCTGGTGAATTACGCCGTCGGGCGCGGCTGGTGTAAAAGCCGCGCAGATTTCGACTTTGCGCGCTGCTATTCCGAGCCGCTTTACACCTCGCTGAGCGACTGCCGCCGGCGCTGTGCGCGCTCACGCGCCCTGCTGGAAGCAAAACGCAGCGCGGTTGCCGTGCAGGATGTAATGGACGTTCTGCGCGATCACGGCGAAGGCGCGGAGCGGGACTGGCGCCCCGATCGCGGGTTGACCGGTTCGAATGTGTGTATGCACGCCGGGTTCGGTCCGGTGCGCGCTTCTCAGAGCGTCGGCTCGCTAGTCTCGCGCCTGGAGCCAAAGGGAGGCTTGCACTTCCTGACGGGCACTGCTGCGCCCTGCACGAGCGTTTTCAAACCGGTCTGGCTGGACAGCGGCTTGCCGGATTTAGGACCCGTTCCGGATGGGCGCGACAATCCCGAAACGCTCTTCTGGCAGCACGAACGCCTGCACCGGGCGACCCTGCTCGACTACCCCAACCGGATAGCAGCTTATCACAGCGAAAGGGACGCCCTCGAAGGCAAACTGGTTAAAGGGGCTTTGGATGCCGGGGATTGCCCGGCGGACGAGCGGCTTTCTCTAACCGCAAACGCATTCCAGGCGGCGGATGAATGCGAAAACAACTGGCTGGAGCGGGTCGCCTCTCAGCCGGTGAGCAAAAAAACCGGACTGCTGTATCAGATTGCCTGGAACGGTTATAACCGGAGTTCCGCGTTTAGCTACTAGCTACTCGAACAGCGGGTCGATCAGCGCTTCAATTCCCCCAGCCTGAGGCGGTTTTTCGTTTCCGGCTTCGAGCCAGGCTAAAAACTCGACGTTCCCTTTGACGCCCAACAGCGGCGAGCGGATCAGCCCACGCACCCAAAAACCCTGGCGCTGGGCAAAGCTCAGGATATCGCCGAGCACCTGGCGGTGCACCTGTGGGTCGCGGATCACGCCGCCGCCGCGCCCGGCTTCGGCGCGCCCGGCTTCGAACTGCGGTTTTACCAGCGCGAGAACCGTCCCCGGCGCCGCGTGCGGCATGGCTGCCGGATCATGGGGAACGGCTGCCGCATGGGCGAACCAGCCGCCGACCGCCGGCAGGATGTTTTTCAGCGAGATGAACGAAACGTCAATCGTTGCCAGTTGAATTTTTTCCGGCAAGGCGTCCAGGTAGCGCGCGTTCACGCCCTCCAGGACGACCACCCGCGAGTCCTGGCGCAGCTTCCAATGCAGGATGCCCTTGCCGACGTCGATGGCGTAGACCCGCCGCGCGCCGCGCTGGAGCAGACAGTCGGTGAAACCGCCCGTAGAAGCCCCCACGTCCGCGCACACAGCTTCCTTGACATCGAGAGCGAAAGCCTCCAGCGCCGCCTGGAGCTTCTCGCCGCCGCGCGAGACGTACGCCGGACCATGGTCCACGTCGATCTGCGCGTCATCGGCGACGAGCGCCGAAGGCTTGATCAGCACCTCCCCGTTTACCCGCACCTGTCCCGCCATCACCAGGCGCTGGGCAGCCGTCCGGCTTTCAGCCAGCCGGCGTTCCAACATAATCAAATCCAGGCGCTGTTTTGCCATGCAATGATTCTAACATTTTCGAGGGTTTTTGCTATCTTTTTGTGGAGAGTGTGCTATGATTGCGGCTATCTTCCGGGGCGTATGATGAAAATCCTGGTCTCTCTGGTCAAGGCAATGCGTCCAAAGCAGTGGGCGAAGAACGTGGTGATCTTCGCTGCCCTGGTGTTCGACCGGCAGCTTGGGTTTAACAACCTGGGACCCATGCTGCGCACGTTCGCCGGTTTTGTGCTTTTCTGTATGCTGTCGGGCGCGGTGTACCTGATTAACGACATTGCCGACCTCGAGCAGGACCGCAACCATCCCGACAAGCGCAAGCGCCCGCTTGCCTCCGGCGCGCTGCCGCTGCCGGCGGCGCGCCTGGCGATCGTCCTACTGCTGCTGACGGTCTTCCCGCTGGCTTATGCATTGTCGCCCGCGTTCGCGCTGGTTGCCCTGAGTTACCTGCTGCTCAACCTGGCGTATTCCAAATGGCTGAAGCACATCCCGATCATCGATGTGTTTTCCATCGCGCTCGGTTTTGTGTTAAGGATTATGGCTGGCATCACGCTGATCCATGTGACGCGCTTTTCACCCTGGCTTTACGTGGTCACCACGGTGGGTTCGCTGTACGTCGGGTTTGGCAAGCGGCGCGCCGAACTGGTGCAGCTCAACGATCAGGCAAACAACCACCGGCGTTCGCTGAGCGGCTACACGATCGCGCTGTTGGACCAATATCTGATGATCGTTTCGGCGACTACGATCCTGGCGTACAGCCTATATACCTTCTCGGCGCCGAACCTGCCCGATAACCACGTCATGATGCTGACCATTCCATTCGTCCTGTACGGTATCTTCCGCTACCTGTACCTCGTACAGTCGAAGGGGTTTGGCGGCGCGCCCGAAGACGTGCTGTTCTCAGACCGTCCGCTCCAGGTCGCTATAGCGCTGTGGGGCGTGTCCATTTTGTTCATTTTCTATATATTCTAACGATACGGATCGATCGAATCCGATCCACAGGATAAGATGCCTGCAATCTCTGCTTCTGCGTCTGGAAAAATCATCCTCTTTGGCGAACACGCGGTCGTTTACGGCAGACCGGCGATTGCCGCGCCGGTCGAACAGGTGCGCGCCCGGGTCGTGGTCACCGCGGAGCCGCGCCGCCGCCTGGGGAGCGTGCTGATCCAGACGCCGGACCTGGGAGGGCAGGCTTATCTGGACGAACTGCCCCAGGACGACCCGTTGGGTCTGGCGATGCGCCTGACGCTGGAACACCTGGGTGTGTCGCGCCCACCAGCCTGCACGCTGTGGGTCAGCTCCACCATCCCAATTGCCGCTGGGTTGGGCTCGGGCGCAGCTATATCGGTGGCGCTTTGCCGGGCTTTTGCGGAGTTTCTGGGCGCTGAGCTGCCCGCTGAAACGGTTTCGGATCTGGCTTTTGAAGTGGACCGAATCCACCACGGCACGCCGTCGGGGATTGACAACACGGTGATCGCCTATGCGCAGCCGATCTTCTTTGTCAGGGGGCAGCCGATCCAGTTGTTGCAGCCCGCCAGCCAGTTCACCCTGATCATCGGGGACACGGGCGTGCGCAGTCCGACCGCGGCTGCGGTTGGAGATTTGCGCAAAGCCTGGCAGGCTGATCCGGAGCGTTATGAGCCGCTGTTCGACGCCGCGGCTGAAATTGCGATCCGGGCGCGCGGCTGGATCGAATCCGGGCAGGTTCAACGGCTGGGCGCGCTGATGGATGAAAATCACGTCCTGCTGTGTGAAATGGGCGTGTCTTCGGCGGAACTCGACCGCCTGGTTGAAGCGGCGCGCGCCGCCGGTGCCTGGGGCGCAAAGCTCTCGGGCGGAGGCCGGGGCGGCAACATGCTCGCGCTGGCACCGCCGGAGCGCACTGCGGCGATCGCCGAAAGCCTGCGCCAGCACGGCGCAACGCGCACGATCACGACCACGGTTCGGGCGCACAAACCGCCGCAATGAGCGCCGCGCAGCGCCAGAACCCGCATTCCTCTGCCAACCCGCTCACTTTTCTAAAGCTGGGCGGTTCGCTGATCACCGCAAAGGAGCGCCCCCACACCGCGCGGAAGCAGGTCATCCAACGCCTGGCGCAAGAAATCGGCGAGTTTTTGAGCGACCAACCGCAGACGCCGCTGCTGCTGGGGCATGGTTCCGGCTCGTTTGGGCATGTGCCAGCCAACAAATATGGGACGCGCCAGGGCGTGCACACCCCGCTCGAATGGCGCGGCTTTGTCGAAGTCTGGCGGGAAGCCGGGGCATTGAACCGGCTGGTGATGGACGCGCTGCTGGAAGCGGGCGTGCCTGCGCTGGCTTTCCCGCCATCCGCCGCAGTGACGGCGCGCGATCGAGCGCTGGCAAGCTGGAACCTCGAGCCGATCCAGGCTGCGCTGCGCGCCGGGCTGACGCCGGTGGTCTACGGCGACGTAGTCTTCGACCTGACCGCGGGCGGGACGATCTTCTCGACCGAAGATTTGTTTGACCATCTTGCGCTCCATCTGCGCCCGCGCCGCATCTTGCTGGCGGGGATCGAGAGCGGGGTCTGGCGCGATTTCCCGGTTTCTACCGAGCTTGTGACTGAGATCACCCCGGCAACTTTCCCCGCCCTGCTGCCCGCGTTGAGCGGGTCGGCGGCGCCGGACGTGACCGGCGGGATGTTGAGCAAAGTGCGACAAAGCCTGAGCTGGGTCCAGCGCGCGCCCGAACTGGAAGTGCAAATTTTCTCGGCGCATGAGCCAGGAGCGCTTAGAGCGGCGCTGAATGGCGCGCAAATCGGCACGCTGATCCGTTCCGACCGGTAATCTTACAATTCGTTCGCAGGGGGATTCTGACAGATTTCTGATATTTCGCAAATCGGAAATCAACAATCCCTTGCTATGCTAAAAGGTAGTTGAAGATTCGAAAGCGAATCTCAAAATGGCAGATCAGTAAACCTTACAGGAGGTGTGATGATGAACTACCTAGTTCGATGGGATCCTTACCGTGAAATGATGAACCTGCGCAATGCCTTTGACCGATATTTCGACCCGAGCCAGTCTTCGGGCGAAGCGGGGTGGCAGCCAATGACCTGGAACCTGGCGCTGGACGTCGCCGAAACCGATGACGAATACCGGGTCAGCGCGTCACTGCCGGGGATTGACCCCGACGACCTGGAGATTACCTATGATTCGAACGTGCTGACGATCAAAGGTGAGATGCGCGAAGACCAGGAGGTCAAGGAAGAGCGCTATCACATGCGCGAGCGGCGCTACGGCAGCTTCAGCCGCAGCATCTCCCTGCCGACTTCGGTCAAGGCGGACAAGATCAAAGCGGATTACAGCAAGGGCGTGTTGACGCTGCACCTGCCGAAATCCGAGGAAGCCCGCCCGAAACGCATCAAAGTGCAGAGCGGCGAACCGAAGAAAATGATCGAAGGGAAAGTCGCCTCGGTCAGCAAGAACTAAGCGGCGCTAACCTTCCCAGGTCTGCTCACAGCAATGAGTCGAAAACGGCGGTTATTTGACCGCCGTTCTTTTTTTATTTAACCTGACCCGTTCAGGGGAGGTTTTCGCGCCAGAGGCGGATCTGTTCGGCGTGCTCGGCTTCGTGCTGAAACGAACTGCCAGCGATCCAGGTCGATAGAGGCTGACCCTTCAGCCAGGGGAAGCGCTGCGGGTCATCGAAATCACCCGGGCTCAGGGCTTCCACCCGGCGAACGGTCTGTTTGCGCACCGCGTGGAAGTCCTGCCAGACCTGATCCAGCGGGCGCTCCTGCCCCAGATTCACCCAATCGCGGTTGATCTCTTCGTCGCTGGCTTCCGAAAAGTGAATAGTACTCGGAACCTGGTTCTGTGAGACCTGCCAGAGCAGTTTTACCAACTCGGCTTCCCACATCGTCAGGTGAAAAAGAACGTCTTTGATCGACCATTCTCCAATCACCCCGTCCTTTAGCAAGTCTTCGTCAGTCAACCCGGCGAGGGTTTCCATGAATGCCGCCCGCCCTTCTGCCAATTCCCGCAGCACTTCCGCCTTATTCATGATCCTCTGTCCTATAAATTGAAGTTGGTGACGAACTCGCGGATGGCAGCGTTGAACCGCGCCGGCTGCTCCAGGTTGGGCAGATGACCGGCGTGCGGGATGAGCCGCAGCCGGCTGTTTGGCAGCGCCGCAAACATTTCCTGCGCTTCCTGAACTGGAACAATTTGGTCTTCCTGACCGTGCAGGATCAACGTGGGCAGCTCGATGTTTTTCAGGTCTGGTCTGGAATCCGGGCGGTCCCGCATTCCGGCTAAATCCCCCAGCACGCCCGCGCTGGAAGTGGAGCGCATAATCGCGCCGATTTGTTCAACGAGCGCGGGGTTGTTCTGCAGGGTTTCCGGCGCCAGCAGCCTGGGCAGCATGCCGGCGACAATCGGTTCGATCCCGCTTTGACGGACGGTCGCAGCCGCCTGGTCTCTGGCAACTCGCGCTTCGGGAGAATCCGGGGCGGCGCGCGTGGCGGTCAGGATCAGCGCCTTCAGCCGGCTGGCGTACTTGCGCCAGAAAGCCAGCGCAACGTACCCACCCATGGACAGACCGCACAGGATCACTTTTTTGCGGACTTCCAGCCGGTCGAGCAGCGCGTTCAGGTCGTCCGCCAGCAGATCCATCGAATAGGGTCCGGGGACGGGGTCCGATTCGCCGTGCCCCCGCAGATCCGGGGCGATGATATACCCGCTGTCAGCCAAATTGTCCAGCTGCGGCGTCCAGATCTGACGGTTGAGCGGATAACCATGCACAAAGAGCAGGGGTTGACCGGCGCCGCCGGCGGAATATGCCATTTGAAAGCCGTTAACCGACCTGTACATGCGCCCTCGTTTCTACGCTTGGGTTTCTGATGAATTTTCGGACACGATCTTCCAGCCGCGCTCGGCTGCCAGGCTGCGCAAGCCATCGTCTGGATAGGCGACAACTGGGTTACCGACCATTTCGAGCAGCGAAAGATCGGTAGTCGAGTCGGCGTATGCAAAGCTGGAATCTAAATCGACCTCGATATTTTGCCCCGCCAGGTACGCCAGGGCAGCGCTGGCTTTGTCCTCGTCGATCACGACCGGTTCGATCGAACGCCCGGTGAAAACGCCGTTGCGGGTTTCGAGGCGCGTGCCGACGTAGTGTTCCACGCCCAGTTCGGCGGCAATGCGCGCCACCATCGGATCGGGACCCGAAGAAACCAGCATCACCAGGTCGCCCGCCCGCAAGTGATCTTCCAGGATCTGGCGCGTTTCGCGCCGCCACGAACCATCCAGCGCGCGAACCGTATGCTCCCAGATTGGCTGCGCTTCCTGAACCGGTATGCCGCGCACATACCAAGCCAGATGCCCCGCCCAGGGGCGGCGAAACGCGCTTTCGCTGATCAGCCCCAAGCGGCGCACGAAGTAGAGCGGGTAATGCACGCCCAGAAACGCCAGGTGGGTCGTGCGCTTGAGGTTGCGCTGCCGGAAGTAATCTAAATAGCCCGTCCAGGTGCGCAGGCTGGTCAGCGTGCCATCGATATCGAAGAAGGCTGCAGTTTGAATGCTCATAGGAACTGCGGTGGTTACCCCGGCTTGACGCCAGCCGCCGCGGCGAATTGGCGGATCGCCTGCAGGTGCTGCTCGGGGCGTTCGAAACCCGCCGCCATGGTATTGAAGGACAGGTAGGTCGCCCCTTGCGCCCGCCAGCCCTCAACCAGTTTCACCCACTCTTCCGGCGCCGCGCCGCCGTGCGAGATGCGCGCCTCCAACCCGAAATCGCCGGGAGCGCGTCCGGCGCGCGCCAGCTCCTCCTGGATGATCTGCAACAGGGGCCCTATCTCGGAGGGCTTCCGAATGTTGGTGATCCAGCCGTCGCCCAGGCGGGCTGCCCGGCGCAGCGCCGGCTCGTTGTTCGCCCCAAACCAGATTGGGATGGGGCGCTGTACCGGCAGCGGGTTCAAACCGGCGTCCGGGATGTGGTGCCAGCGCCCCTCGAACACGACCAGCGGCTGGGTCCAGAGCAGGCGCAATACCTGAACCTGCTCCTCGATGCGGCGGCCGCGGGTATGGAAGTCTTCATTCAACGAGATATATTCTGCCTCGTTCCAGCCGAGGGCGACCCCCAGGCGCAGGCGCCCGTTGCTCAGCACGTCCAGCGTCGCGGCTTGCTTGGCAACCAGCGCGGTCTGACGCTGCGGCAGGATCAGAATCCCCGTCGTAAATTCAATTCGACTGGTCAGCCCAGCCATATACGAATAAAGAACCAGCGGCTCTTGAAAAGGATGGCGGCTGGTATAGGTCAGCTTGTCCGCACCCGGATAGTTCGGGCTGACGCCCAGGACATGCTCGTAAGTCAGAATGTGGGAGAACCCCAGCCCCTCGGCGGTTTGGGCGTAATCCCGAATCAGCGCCGGATCGTTTCCAAATTCAGTCTGTGGGTACACCAATCCAATTTTCATCTTTTACACCTTCAATTTCTACATCTTCAACTTCGATGCCTTCTACACCGGGTTATTTCTAAAGGTCGTATAACTCACCGTACTTCGTCCGCAGGTATTGGATATACGGCTCGATCCGGATGGGACCGCCCGTGATGCGCATGACCAACTCGTCGGCGGTGAACTTAGACCCGTGCTGATAGATGTGTTCGGTCATCCAGTTCCGCAGCGTGTCGAATTGTCCCTGGCGGATCTGCGCTGGAATGTCCGGATGATCCTTGAGCGCCGCTTCGTAGAACAACCCGCTGAGGATGTTGCCCAGGGTGTAACCCTGGAACGCCCCGCCGATCAGCCCCCCGTACCAGTGCACGTCCTGCATACAACCGTCTTTGTCGTCCTGCGGCTGGATGCCAATGTCAGCCAAAAAGCGTTCGTTCCAGGCTTCGGGCAGGTGCTTAACTGCCAGCTTGCCCTCCAGTAGATCCATCTCGAAATCGAAACGCAGCATCACGTGCAGGTTATAGGTCACTTCGTCCGCATCGGTGCGGATCAGCGAGCGCTCCACTTTGTTGATCGCGCGGTAGTAAGCCTCCAGCGGCACATCGCCTAGCTGCTCCGGAAACATCGCTTGAAAGCGCGGGTAGAAAAATTCGCAGAAATTGCGGCTGCGACCCACCAGGTTCTCCCACAGGCGCGATTGGCTTTCGTGCACGCCCGAGGACGTTCCTCCGCCCAGCGGCGTGCCGTCCAGTTCGGGTCGGACGCCCTGCTCGTACATGGCATGCCCGCTTTCGTGGATCACCCCGAAGAGGCATTCGCCAAACAAGTTTTCTTTTACGCGGGTGGTGATGCGCACATCGCCCACCGCGAAATTGGTCTCGAACGGATGGTGCGTCAGATCCAGCCGGCCGCGTTGAAAATCGTAGCCGATCTGGCTGGCAACCTCTTTACCCAGCGCGAGCTGCTGGTCTTGCGGGTAGCGCTTGCGTAGGCAGGAATCATCCGCCGGCGGCTGCGCCGTGATCGCCTGAACGATGGGGACCAGTTCTTTTCTCAACTCTGCGAAGAGGCGGCGGATGGATGAAGCCTTCATGCCGTAATCCGAAAAACCGACCAGCGGGTCGATAATATGCTCGTAGCCGGGAAAGAATTCGGCGAGCTGGCGGCTTAGATCGAGCGTTTTCTCCAGATAAGGCTGGACGCGCGCAAAATCGTTCGCCGGGCGCGCTTCCGCCCAGATGGCGTAGGCTTGAGACGTGTGCTCGGACATTTTCCCGACAAATTCGGCGGGGATTCTGGTCATGCGTTCATACTGGCGGCGGGTCACCCGAATCAGCGCGGCGTCATCCGAATCGTAAGGCAGACTTTCGGCGTAAGGCGTCAATTCATCCAGCAGCTTGCCAATCGCCGGGTCGGTGAATTTCTCCTGGGCGAGCTGAGCCAGGGTGGCGGTTTGACGGGCGCGCGCCGCGGCACCTCCGGGCGGCATGTAGGTGCTCTGATCCCAGGACAGCACCGCGGCGGCTTTTTCCAGGTCGTCAGCTTCAATCAGCTTTTGTCTCAAAAGGTGCATCTTTTCTTTCATAGGACTCTCTCTTTTGAATGGGTAGTTTTCTCAGTTTGGGATTGAATTGATGAAGGCATCCGTAAACCTATTCTACCGCATAGAATTCAATTTTCGCCGGCAGCCAGCTGCGCAAGTTGTGCCTGAATCTTCGCCGCGGTCTCCTGATAGGCAGCCAGCTTCTCGCGCTCTTTCTGGACGATCTGCGCTGGCGCTTTCTCTGCAAACGACCCGCCCAGCAGATTCTCCAACCGTTCGATCTGCGATTGCGCCTCTGTCAGATCCCGCTGCAAACGGCGGCGCTCCTCGTCCGCTTCGATCATGCCGGACAATGGCAGGAAGACTTCAACCGGACCAATCACCAAACCGATGTGACCTTCCGGTTTTTGCGCGATGCGCGGGAGTATTTCGACCCGGTCGGGATCCAGCCCAGCCAGCGCTGTGATCGCCAGCCGCTGCGCCTGCACGATCGAAGCCGCGCTTTCGGAAACAAAGATCGCCGGGATGCGCCGTCCGGGCGGTACTTTCTTTTCGGAGCGGAGGTTGCGCAGGCTGCGAATGATATCCTGTACCAGGTTGAAATCGGCGACCTTGCCCGCCTCCCAGGCTTCTTCGGGGCGGGGCGCCGGCCAGGGGGCGGCGATCAGGGCTGCGTGCCATTTCATCCCTGGCGCCGGCAGGTCAGATTGCTGCGCCGCCGACTTGAGATGACCCCAAAGCTCTTCGGTAACAAACGGGGTGAACGGGTGAAGCAGGCGCAAAGCGATATCCAGCGTGCGCACGAGCGTCTGCGCCGTGGTGTAGGCGCGGGCGCCACCCTGGTTGAGCTGCAGTTTGGCGATCTCAACGTACCAATCCGCAAAATCGCCCCAAAAGAAATCGTAGGTCAACCGCCCCGCTTCGCCGTACTGAAAGCTTTGAAACAGGCGCTCCACGTCGCGGACGAGCGCCTGCAGCCGCGCCCAAATCCAGGAATCAGCCAGTGTCCAATCCGGAGCTTCGCCCTCCGCCAGGGCATCACCTTCCGCGGGGGGCAGGTTTGCCAGCGACTGGATCACAAACCGGCTGGCGTTCCAAATCTTGTTGGCAAAGTTGCGGTTTGCAGCGACCTTTTTTAGGCTCAAATTCATATCGTTGCCCGGCGTGGAGCCGACCAGCAGCGTAAAGCGCAGCGCGTCGGTCCCCAATTCGTCCATCACCTGCAGCGGGTCGATCACGTTGCCATATGTTTTGCTCATTTTGCGCCCGTTTTCGTCGCGGATCAGACCGTGCAGATATACCGTGTGAAAAGGAGGCTTACCGGTGAACTCCAGACCTAACATGATCATGCGCGCGACCCAGAAGAACAGGATGTCGTAGCCGGTCTCCATGTAGGAAGTGGGGTAGAAGTATTTGTAATCGGGGGTCTCTTCGGGCCAGCCCAGGGTCGAAAAGGGCCACAAGCCGGAGGAGAACCAGGTGTCCAGCACGTCCGGGTCTTGCCGAATATTTTCACTTCCGCAGTGGGCGCAGCGGGTCGGGTCTTCGCGGCTGCTGGTCATCCCGCCGCAGTCGTCGCAATACCAGACCGGGATGCGGTGCCCCCACCAAAGCTGGCGCGAGATACACCAATCCTCGATGTTTTCGAGCCAGTTGTAATAGATTTTGGTGAACCGCTCCGGCACGATGCGAATCTGCCCGGCGCGCACAGCCGCCAACGCTGCCTCCGCCAGGGGCTGCATGCGCACAAACCATTGGGTGGAAACCATCGGCTCGATCGCCTCGCCGCCGCGCTGCGAGCGCGGCACGTTGAGCGTGTATGGCTCCTCTTTGATAACCAACCCCGCCTGGCGCATATCTTCCCAGAGCTTTGCGCGGGCTGCGTAGCGGTCCAGCCCGGCGTACGGTCCGCCTGCCTGGTTGATCCGCGCGGCTTCATCCAGAATGGATATGACGGGTAAATTGTGGCGCTGCCCGATCTGATAATCGGTCGGATCGTGCCCAGGCGTGACTTTGAGCGCACCGCCGCCAAAATCGCGCTCGACCGCCTCATCGGCGATCACCGGGATCTCGCGCCCCAGGATGGGCACGATCACCTTGCGCCCGACGTACTTCTGGTAACGCTCGTCCCCGGGGTGGACTGCCACGGCGCTGTCGCCGAGGATCGTCTCGGGGCGGGTGGTCGCGACGGGCAGGTAGTCCTGCGGGTCGTCCGCCAGGACGTACTTGAAATAATAGAGCGTCCCCGGCTCCTCCGAATACTCCACTTCGAGGTCGGATACGGCGGTGCGTAAACCGGGCGACCAGTTGATCAGCCGCGGTCCGCGGTAGATCAAGCCTTTCTCGTACAGGCGCACAAACGCTTCGCGCACCGCCCTGGAGAGACCTGCGTCGAGCGTGAAGCGCTCGCGCTCCCAATCGCAGGAAGCCCCCAAGCGGCGGATCTGGCTGGTGATAATGCTGCCGTATTTTTCCTTCCAAGCCCAGGCGCGGCGCAGAAATTCCTCACGACCCACCTGTTCGCGGGTGAGCCCCTCGCTGGCAAGCATTTTTTCGACCTGGAGTTGGGTCGCGATCCCCGCATGATCGCTTCCCGGCACCCATAAAGTGGAATAACCCTTCATGCGGTGATAGCGGATCATCAGATCTTCCACCGCGACGAACATGGCATGCCCCAGGTGCAGCTCGCCAGTCACGTTTGGCGGCGGGATCGAGATCACGAACGGCTCGACCTGCGGATCAAAATTGGGCGTGCGCGGGTCGCTGGAAGGTTTGAAGTAGCCGCTTTGCTCCCACCAATCGTAGATGCGCGTCTCGGTGGCGTGAAAATCGTAAGATTTGGGAAGTTGATTTGCGGGCATACGCTCTCCTGGTAAATCGGAATTAATGAGGAAACGCCTTTCGTCCATTGCGAGGACGAAAGGCGTTTCCTTCCGCGGTACCACCTCGGTTTGCCAGGGCTGGCTGGCACACTCGTTCCCTGCCGGGCGATCGAACGATCATCCCACAGGGCTGAGCGCTAACGGGCTCACCCGCACCGGTCTATTCACCCGAGGCATGACGTGCAAGCTGGACCTCGGGTTTTCTTCGGCAGTCTATCCGGGCGACATTCGATCCGCCCGCCTGTGGGGGCTTTCAGCTAGGAGCCGCTCCTTCTCTGGTCAGGCTGGGGAGAATCTACTCCTCCCGGAAACGTTCTCGCTTAAATTGTCAGGTATTTCAAGGCGCTTATTATACTTTAGTTTTACGCCTCCTGCGAGGTTAAAAGCAAATTAAGCCTGCTTGATTTTGAGGTTGGAATGTGCTATGCTTCATTTCGACCGTGAAGAGGCATCCCCCATACCCCTGACGGTTATTCTAACGATCTTCATCTCAAATTGCCTCTCGCTTGCGGGGGAGGAAAAATGCTTCAAAAAGAACGTATCGCCGATAACGTTTTTTCTTTTCAAAGTGATGTCTATGCACAGGTGAACGCCGGCGCGGTGATCGGTCCCAACTGGGCGGTATTGATCGACACATTAGCCACGCCGGAAGAGTCGCTCGCGGTGCGGGATTTCATCGAGCAGGAATTAAGCGTGCCCGTGCGCTATATTGTAAACACCCACAGCCACGCAGATCACGCCTGGGGGAATTGCTTTTTCCCAGGTTCAACCATCATCGCCCACCAGCTCTGCCGTGAGCTGCTGGATACCAAAGGGCGGGCGGGGTTGGAAGAGACCCGGCGCGCCAGCCAGGTATTCCGCAACGTCAAGATCGTCCTGCCGCAGATCACGTTCGACGAGGGCGAGATAAACCTCAAGGTGGGCAAGAAGACCCTCACGCTCTTTCCGCTGCCGGGGCACAGCATGGATAACCTGGCGGTCCTGGTTGAAGAGGATCGGATGCTTTTTGCCGGAGACGCGGCAATGCCGCTGCCCTATATTGTGGACGGCGATCTGGAGGACATGACCGCCTCGCTGAAGCGCATCGGTCGTTTGGGGCTCGAAAACATCATCCAGGGGCATGGCGACATCGTGCTGCGCGGCGAGATCGACAATTTCATCAAGGACAACCTGGCTTACTTGTCCAGCATCCGCAAGGTTGTCCGCCGGGCTGCCCGGCGCAAGTACCCCCAGGAAGTGCTGGACGAATCCACCGTGGAGAGCTGCGGAAAAAGCCGCGTGCTGATCGGCGGACTGGCGAGCGAATTGCACCGGCGCAATCTGCGGGCGCTCTATCGCCAGATGTTCGGCGAGTTGCCCGACCTGTTTATAGACGATGAGGATGACGAAGAAGAGTAGACTGGCAGTTGTTAGAGCGATTTCTTTGCGAACAAACCTACCCGGCGCTCGGTGCCTTCGATCAGCCTCTTGATGTTGGGGCGCAGCGCGTAGATCACAATCAGCATAGTGAGCAGACCGTAAATGCCATACTGCCAGGGCATCCCAATATATACCGCCCGGTAAACCAGGACTGCCACGATGATGAGCGCCGCGGCAATCGAAGCCAGTGAAGCATAGCCCACTATAAATAGAAAGAAGAGCAGGATCGGGATCACCACCAGGATCACCGGCGGCCAGATCGCCATGGCGCCGCCCAGGTTTGGACCGGTGCCGGCGCCGGCGTTGAGCCGTTTGGTGAGCAGGAACAGCCAGATCGACCAGTTGTGTCCAAAAACCGCCGCGGCGCCTGCCAGCACCTGCGGCCAGATCAGGTCGGGCAGCCAGATGCGCGCGATCCAAATCGCGGCGAAACCTTTCAGGAAATCCAGCAAGCCGGTCAAGGCGCCCAGCCACAAGCCGCCGGCGCGCGCGGCGTTGGTCCCCCCGGTGCGTCCGCTGCCGACCTGAGTGATATCCTGACGTTTAAAGAGCTTGATGACGATAAAACCCATCGGGATCGATCCGATGACGTAACCTATCAAGATGATTAAGCCGCTGATCAGGAGTGTTTCTAAACCGGACAAATCATTCCTCCGAACCCAAATTCTGGAAATAGCCTCATAGATGATATGCGCCAGTTGGCTGTGTATATTTTAACCCATTGTGAGCGTTTCAGTTACTCTTCACGCGCTTTCGAATTGAGCAAAACGGTTACTGGCGAGACGCTCCCTTTCCAGATCGAGAATGCCGCATAACGCCACTCCCCCGTTTGTTTGGACCAAATCCAATAGACCGCCTGCGGGTAATACGCCTCCAGGATATCGGTTTCGGAAGGGCTTGCGGGTCCCGCCGGATGCGAGTGATAGATCCCAATCAACTCCAGCCCCTGGGCTTCAATCCACGTGAAAACCGCGAGTTGTTCGGCGGGGTCCAACCGGTAGCGGTCGGGGCTTTGCAGAGCGTTGCGCATCGGGATAACGCGTTCTACAATTGCTGTCTCACGCGCCGCTCGTCCCGCCAGCAAACCGCAGGCTTCTTCAGGGCGCCGGGATTCTACATCCTGGCGCATCCGCTCGAGATCCGCGGACGAAATCGAGATTTGGGTGGGCGCCGCCGGCGTGTCCATCGCAGGATTAGCGGATTAACACCGCCGCGCCCCAAATCAACGCCAGAACCGCCGCCGGCTCGATGACGGCTTCGCGCAGCGCTTTGCCTTCCGCCAGATTCCCAAAGAAATTGGTCAGCGCATATGCGGGTCCGAGCAAAAAAAGCCCGAACGCAACCGGCGTAAGCGGCCAGTAATGCAAAGGCGCAGCGAGCTGCAGGGTGATCAGCGTGATCAACCCGGCTTCTGCGAAAGCCCAGCCATCGGGAAAGCGCAGCCGCAGGGTTCTCAAGCTGACCAGGAAAATTGCCAGACCGATCAGCGGCAGCAGCAAGAACAAGCGCGGTCCGGCAAATTTCAACCCGGTGACGAGCACCAGAAACAAAGCGAAAGACACGGCGGTGAGACCCGCAGCCGCCGGCGCGCGCCGGATGTCGAGCGGGTCGACGACGATGTATTCGGCGACCAACACCAGGACCAACACCACCCCGCCAAACACAAACCCGATCCACCAGGCGGGGTGGAGCGGCAGTTGAAGCAGCGGCAGCCCGATCGCCCAGGCGGTCACGCCGGGCAGCAGCCAGTGTTCGATGCGCCAGCGCGTCTGCGGATGCGGATGGCTGCGCAGCAGCCAATCCGCTCCGCCGGCGGTCATCAGGGCGACCAGCATGGCAATTAACTCCTGCGCGCCGAATTGGATTCCGAGATACAAGCCAGGGAGCTGGATCGAAAGCTCGCGCGCCGGAATGCGGATGAAATGCGCCAGCGCAAAAGCGAGCAGGATCAAGGCGGTGATCGCGCTCAGCCGGTCCACTTCCGGCAGGTGTGTGTGTCTTTCGGGCTCGACCATTTCACTTATTTTACCTGCAATGTGCAGTTCGGGTTTCCCGCAAGATTGTATCCTTGACGACCCTTTGGTTCGCGCTTATCCTAAGCACACGCTTCGGATAAGCGTACACTTAGGATAAGCGTAGTAGAAGATATAAAACAATGAAAAGCAAACGAAATGCGCAGATTCTGGGGTCGTGGGGAGAAGCGGTTGCGGTCGATTTTCTCGAGCAACGCGGCTATCGCTTGGTTGCCAGCAACGTGCGCTCTCCCTATGGCGAGATCGACCTGATTGTGCGCAAGGACGAGAGCGCCGCCGAGGCGCCTGAATCGGAGGCGCTGACGGTGTTTGTCGAGGTCAAGACGCGCAGCTCCGCGCGCTACGGCTATCCCGAACAGGCGATCACCCCCCGCAAACGGGCGCATTTGCTGGCAACCGCCCAGGAATATATGCGCCTGCATCCCGAGCTCGCTGGCGAGTGGCGGGTGGACGTGATCGCGATCATGCGCTCCGGCAAAGACGCGCCCCCCGAAATCCTGCATTTTGAAAATGCGATCACCGCTGAACAGACCTGAATGCAGTGAATTTGTCTAAACCCGCTCATCCGCCATTGGTGGTTATTCTGGGTCCGACCGCGGCGGGCAAGACGGAAATCGCGCTCCGGCTGGCGGAACGCCTGAACGGTGAGATCGTCTCGGCGGATTCGCGCCTGTTTTATCGCGGGATGAATATTGGGACCGCCAAACCCTCGCCGCAAGATCTGCGCCGCGTCCCGCATCATCTGATCAATGTCGCCGACCCGGACGAAACCTGGAGCCTGGCTATGTTCCAGGAGAAAGCGCGCGCCGCGATTTCGGAAATCCACGCCCGCGGGAACCTGCCGCTGATGGTGGGCGGAACCGGTCAGTATCTACGGGCGGTCACCGAAGGCTGGCAGGCGCCCGCGGTCGAACCCGACCCGCGGCTGCGCCAAATCCTGACCGATTGGGGGGGGCAGATCGGGGCGGACGCATTGCACGCCCGGCTGGCAGCGCTCGACCCGCACGCCGCGGCGCAGATCGATGCGCGCAACCTGCGCCGAACGGTGCGGGCGCTCGAGGTGATATTGAGCAGCGGGCGGCGCTTTTCGCAGCAGCGCACCCGGACGCCAGCGCCCTACCGGGTGCTGACGCTCGGTTTGCAGCGCAGCCGGACGGAGCTGTACGCCCGTATCGACGCCCGCATCGAGGCGATGATTGCCAGCGGATTGGTCGACGAAGTCCGCGGCTTGCTGGCGCAAGGATATTCGCCCGATCTGCCGGCGTTCTCTGCGATCGGCTATCGCGAAGTCATCGCCTATCTGCAAGGGCGCATCTCGCAAGCGCAGGCGCTGCTGGAGATGAAGCGCGCCACGCGCGTCTTTGTCAGACGCCAGGCGAATTGGTTCAAACAAGATAACGCCGATATTCAATGGTTCGACGCCAGCCAGGACCCAACCGCCCGGATGGAAGCGGCTATCCGCGGCTTTCTGATGGGAAAAACCGCCGAAGAAGGCCTTTAACATTGAGAATTTCACCAATTGGGTGCTTTAAATATTTGACAACTTTGGTAAACAAATCTATACTTATCACGGATGAGCGTTTCCCGCTGGATTGGCTGAGACATTTGAATAGGCTTGTTTGAAGGAGGAGGAAATGGAAGATCGCCCCTGGCTGAAATATTACGACAAAGGAGTGCCAACGACGATAGAGTACCCTGCCGTCCCGCTCTACCATTTTTTGGAGGAGAATGCCCGCAAACGTCCCGATTCGATCTGTACGATTTTCAAGGGCGCGCGCATCACCTCCAAAGAGATGAACGAAATCACCGACCGCCTGGCGGCAGGTCTGGCTGAATTGGGTGTGAAGAAAGGTGACCGGGTGGGGATCTTCATCCCGAACACACCCCAATTCGTGATGGCTTATTTCGCGATCCTGAAACTGGGCGCGATGGTGGTCGCTACGAACCCGCTCTACAGCGCCCGCGAGATCGAACACCAGGTAAACGACGCGGGCATCGAAGTGATGATCGTGATGAGCAACTTCTACAACACGCTCAAAGAGGTGCAGCCCAAAACGCGCATCCGCACGGTGGTCGTTACAAACATCAAAGAGGCGCTTCCGCCGCTGCTGGCGTTTCTGTTCGGGCTGACCAAGGAAAAGAAAGGCGGCTTCCAGGTTCAACTTGCCGAGGGTGACGTCTGGATGAAAGATCTGATCGCGCGCCACCAACCCGCTGACCGCCCGCAGGTCGAGGTGGGTCCGGATGATTTTGCGCTGCTGCAATACAGCGGGGGCACGACCGGCATCTCGAAAGGCGCGGTGGCGCTGCACCGTAACCTGGTCGCAAACACGCTGATGATCCGCTCCTGGATGACCAACTGTGAAGACGGCAAGGAAGTCGTGTTGGTGGCAATCCCCTTGTTCCATGTTTATGGGATGGTCGCGGGGATGTGCTTCGCAATCTACGCCGCAGCGGGGATGGTGATGATACCGAACCCGCGCGACATCAAAGATGTGCTGGACAGCATCCAGAAATACAAGGCGACCGTCTACCCGGGCGTGCCAACGATGTACAATGCGATCAACAACCATCCCGATGTGCAGGCGCATAAATACAACCTGAGTACGATTAAAGCCTGCATTTCCGGCTCGGCGCCGCTGATGCGCGAGACCAAGGAGAAATTCGAAGCGCTGACCGGCGGAAAGCTGGTGGAAGGCTACGGGATGTCCGAGACGCCGACCGCCACCCACTGTAACCCGCTGTTTGGCAAGAACCCCCCCGGCTCGATCGGTCTTCCCCTGCCGGACATCGACTGCCGCATCATCAGCCTGGATGACGAGGTCACCGTGCTGCCGCCCGGCGAGGTGGGCGAACTGACTGTCAGGGGTCCGAACATCATGAAGGGCTACTACAATATGCCGACCGAAACCCAAAACGCGCTGCGGGATGGGTGGCTCTACACCGGCGATATCGCCCGCATGGATGAAGAAGGCTTCTTCTACATCGTAGACCGCAAGAAGGAGCTGATCAAACCCGGCGGCTACCAAGTATGGCCGCGCGAGGTCGAAGAGGTGATCGCGCAAAACCCGAAGGTGCTGGAGGTAGGTGTGGCGGGCATCCCAGATGCCTACCGCGGCGAGACGGTGAAAGCCTGGATCGTGCTTAAGCCGGGCGAAGTCTCGAGCGAACAGGAAATCAAAGATTGGTGCAGCGAGCGCCTGGCGAAGTTCAAAACGCCCACCCACATTGAATTTCGGAGCGAGCTGCCCAAGACCACGGTGGGCAAGATTCTCCGGCGCGAGCTGGTGCGCCAGCACAGGGAACAGACCTCCGCCTAGCCGGGGGAGAACCAGTTTCAGTACACATAAAAAACTGGCGGCTCGATTGCCGCCAGTTTTTGCTTAGTTTTTACTTAAGGGAGCGGGGCTGACTCGCCTGCGCAAGACGACCTCGCTGAGACGCGCTGCAGATAACCGGCTAAACGACGATCTCTTCAGCGGCTTCGGGCAGTTCGTAGCCGAACGCGCGCAGGCGCTTCTTGAGGTCAGCCAGGGATTTGCGACCGAAACCGTCGATCGCCAACAGCGAGCCCTCGCCTTCAGCCATTTTCTCGAGCGCCAGACCGACGCTCTTGATCCCAGCTTTGGCGAGCGCTTCGGTTGCCCGCGTCCCCAGATCCAGATCGGCGATCGGGCGGTCGAGCGAGGTGCGGGCAGCCTGCCGCGCTTCGGCATCGCTAATGTACTGCTGGCGCGCCTGCAGCTTCTTATAGAAGCGGTCCACCTGCCCCTCGGTATCGACGATGCGCTGCTCGCCCGTAAAGAAGGGGTGGCATTTGGAGCAAACGTCGGTGCGAATGACCTTTTTGGTCGAACCGGTGGTCCAGGTATTGCCGCACGCGCAGATGACCTGGGCGTCCGGATAGTAAGTGGGGTGAATATCCTTTTTCATCGTTAAAAACCTTTACTGAGACTGTTGCAATTCTGCGAGCGGGATCACGCTGACGCGCTTCCGATTATCGCGAATATTTTCATACACCACAATGCCCTCTGCGATGGCGAAGAGGGTATCGTCTTTGCCGACATCCACGTTCTTGCCGGGCTTAATCCGCGTTCCGCGCTGGCGAACCAGAATGTTGCCGGATAGGACGTGCTCGCCGCCGAACTTCTTAACGCCCAGGCGCTGGCTTTGACTGTCGCGACCGTTGCGGCTGGAACCGCCGCCTTTTTTGTGTGCCATTTTTACCTCTCTCTCAAAACCGGTGACCGGCTATGCTTTCAAAGCGATCGCGTTGATTTCCAAACGCGTGTATTTTTGACGGTGTCCGGTCTTCACCCGGTAGCGCTTCTTGGGCTTGTAGCGAAAAACAATGATTTTCGGACCCTTGATCTGGGCGACAACCGTTGCCTGGACGCTTGCCCCATCGACCAGCGGCGTACCCACGCTGACCGCCTCGCCGTCCACCACCAGCAACACTCTTTCGAGGTTCACCTGTTCGCCAGCTTCGGCTTTGAAGTAATCCACTTCGATGCTTCCGCCTTCGACGGCTTTGTATTGCTTGCCGCCATCTTCCACGATTGCGTATTTCATAAAGCTTCCTCCAAGCTTCACTTCACCGCCCCTACCGCGCTTGCGTTGCAGCGACTGCCGACCGGCGCGCCGTTGAACGGGGAAGTTGGGGATTTGACCACAAGAATAATGCTCCGGCTCTTATCCTGGGACGGAGCGGGCTGTATTATACCGGCTTACGCTGTGCGTGTCAATAAAAAGCCGCGCTTAAAAATGGGTAAAATATGGGGATTGAAAAAGCAAACCGCAGCGAAGGTCCAGCCGAGCGCTCTAATCCCGTCCCCTTACCCTTCAGGTCAAGATTGTCAAAACTCAAGTAACTAATGTCATTTTAATTTTATACCATTTATCAGGTTGACTTTTTGCAATTTGTGTGTCAATAATGGTATGCTTAGGTTAAATCTTTGACCTAAGCAGTACGCGCAAGGATCGCCCCGTTTTTCTAGGCTTGCAGACCCGGAAACGCTCGCGAAGTTATCGAGCGATGTTTCTAAGAGAGGAGACGCCATTAACAATCCATCCAAACTTTTTCCGCCCTGAGATCAGTTGTAAATTCTAGCTCTTCACTTACATTCACCAACAACATTTGCTGCCATACAATACTCACAGTTTTCCATCCACACTCACAAAGCTCTTGGAGGCCTTATTATGGAATGGAAAGAGATTGCTAACCAGCCCTGGATCTGGATTTCGGGTGCGCTATTAGCAGTTGTAGCGCTTTATCAGTGTACTTATTTTATGATGAAAGCGCTGCGGATCATGCGCGC
>MWTA01000084.1:0-12831 GCA_002050125.1 Anaerolineae bacterium UTCFX2
GATCTGCGCATCGACACCTATCGCGCCGGCGGAGCAGGTGGACAGCACATGCAGAAGAACGACACGGCTGTACGGATCACGCATCTTCCGACCGGCATCGTGATCCAATGCCAGAACGAGCGCAGTCAAGCACAGAACCGCGACCGCGCAATGATGATCCTCAGAGCGCGGCTTGCCGATCTCGAACGGCAGCGGCACGACGCCGAGTTGGCGGCCCTCAAGGGTGGACGTTAACGCGGAGTGGGGCAACGCAGAGTGGGGCAACCAGATTCGCTCGTATGTGCTTCATCCGTATCAGCTGGTCAAGGATCACCGAACCAATCACGAAACAGGCAACACGACTGCTGTGCTGGACGGACGGCTCAACGATTTCATGGAGGCCTTTCTTCACATGAAGGTCGACCAAGCGAACAACGGAAGGTAGGCGCTTGTGGTTCGTGGTATCTTGTATTGTTCTGGTTTGGCTTGACGTAGGTATCGCCGGTACGTATAATTCCCGATTACAGATGCGTAGCGTACGGTGCAATTCACCTAAGCCAGCGTCGTCCAATCTTGGTTGACGGCTGGCTTCGTATTCGTTAGCGAACTGTTGTAGAGTAGTCCCCGCACGTTCTCGACCCGTTCCATTCAGCTGTAGGAGGATGCGCCTTGGCGGCGAAAGATTTTAGCGCACTTCGCGTGAGCCTCGCCTCGCCTGAAACGATCAAGAAGTGGTCGTATGGCGAAGTCACCAAGCCGGAAACGATCAATTACCGCCGACTGCGCCCGGAGAAGGACGGGCTGTTCTGCGAAGCCATCTTCGGCCCAACCCGCGATTGGCAGTGTTACTGCGGGAAATTCAAGAACATCCGCTACAAGGGTGTGATTTGCGACAAGTGCGGTGTGGAAGTCACCCGTTCGGTGGTGCGCCGTGAGCGCATGGGCCATATCGTGCTGGCCGCGCCGGTGGCGCACGTGTGGTACACGCGGCGTGTGCCGAGCTATCTCGGCCTGCTGCTTGACATCAGCCGGCGCAACCTCGACCGCGTACTGTATTTCGCGCAGTACGTCGTGACCGGCGTTGACGAGGACAATCGCGAACGCGCGCTCAAGCGCATTGACCGCGAAGTTCTGGCGAAGGAAAACGAGCTGGGCGACGACATCAAATCGCAGATGGTCAACATCCGCGATGAGCGCGACCAACAGCTCGATGCCTTTGAACTGCGCGAAGCCGAAATCTCGCGCCACTACGAGGAAGAACTGGCGCGCCTCACCGACAAGCTGATGCAGGAAGCACAGGCGGTACAGGTTCGGGTGGAAGGCATGCGCGGCCAGAAGGCGACCGCCGCCATCACGCTCGAAGCGGCCGATATGACGGTTGTCTCTAAGGGCGAGATGGTGAGCAACGACCACCTCGTCACGGTTCAGCAGGCCGTCAACGACTACCTGAATGAGCTTCAAATCGAGATCGAGTCGCAGCGCCGTCAGGCGTTGACCGATCTGGAGACTGAGCGAGACACGGTCAAACGTGCCGCAGCTGAAGGCCTTGACGTGCGCATGAGCAAGCTGCAAGAGCGCATGAGCGATGTCCTGAAAGCCGCCAGCGATGCCAAGCACGAACTCAAAGACCTGCATGTGCTCCAGTTCTTGGGCGAAAACAAGTACCGTGAACTGCGCGCTAAGTTCGGGCAGGTGTTTCAGGCTGACATGGGCGCTGAAGCGTTCCATAAAATCCTCAAGAGCCTCGACCTCGATAAGCTGGCCGAGGAGCTTTGGGCGGAACTGCGCAACAACAAGAGCAAGCAGCGCCGGAAGAAGGCAACCAAGCGCCTCAAGGTGGTTGAGAGCCTGCGGCGCAGCCATAACCGCCCCGAGTGGATGATCCTTGAAGTGCTGCCGGTGATCCCGCCCGACCTGCGCCCGATGGTGCAGCTCGATGGCGGCCGCTTTGCGACGAGCGACCTCAATGACCTGTACCGGCGTGTGATCAACCGTAACAACCGCCTCAAGCACCTGCTTGAGCTGGGCGCGCCGGACGTGATCGTCCGCAACGAGAAGCGTATGCTTCAGGAAGCGGTCGACAGCCTCGTCGACAACAGTCAGCGGGGCCGCGCGCTCAGCCGCCGTGGCCGCCGCGAACTGAAATCGTTGAGCGATATGCTGAAGGGTAAGAAGGGACGCTTCCGCCGCAACCTGCTCGGCAAGCGCGTCGATTACTCCGGCCGTTCGGTTATCGTGATTGGCCCGCGTTTGAAGCTGCATCAGTGCGGCCTGCCCAAGACGATGGCGCTAGAGTTGTACCGCCCGTTCGTCATCAGCCGGCTCGTGGCGGATGGTTACGCGCAGAACGTCAAGGGCGCGAAACGCGTGATCGAGCGTGAAAAGCCGGAAGTATGGGAGGCGCTGGAAGAGGTCATCAAGGCCCGCCCGGTTCTGTTGAACCGTGCGCCGACCCTGCACCGCCTCGGTATTCAGGCGTTCGAGCCGATCCTTGTCGAGGGCAAGGCCATCCAGATTCACCCGCTGGTCTGCTCGGCGTTCAATGCGGACTTCGACGGCGATCAGATGGCTGTGCATGTGCCGCTCAGCGAAAACGCGGTGCGCGAAGCCCGCGAGCTGATGCTCAGCACGAAGAATCTGCTCAAGCCGGCCGATGGTCAGCCAATCGTTGGCCCGGCCAAGGACATGGTGCTCGGCATCTATTACCTGACCATGGATCCGACCGTCGAGATCGTCGCACGGAAGGAAGACGCCGATAAGTACCGCTCGATTGACGTCGCGTGGGATGATGACGTGTTGGTGGGCGTGGCGAAGCGCGCCAACGGCTACTACTGGATGATTCGCAACTACGGCACGAACGCGATTGTGTTCTCCGACGTCACGGAGACGGATGAGCGCGGGCGCACCCGCGTCACGCGTAAGGCGACCGATGTGACGATTGATGCGCTGCTGGCCGGCGAGATCGACGTTGCGTTGTTCAACGGTTATGAGATGGACAAGCTGATGCAGGAACGCGGTCTATATGATCGCCTTGAGATCACCAACCTGCATGAGCGTCGCTTGGTGGCAGATATCGACGAGGTCGAGTATCTGTACCGCATCGGCGAAGTCGATCTCCATACGCCGATCTTGCTTGGAAACATCTACGACAACCAGCCTGCACAGCCGCGGCCAGAGATCACGACCGTTGGACGTGCGCTGTTTAACCGTATCCTGCCGGACGAACTGCGCTTCGTTCAGAAGACCTGCGGCAAGAAACAGCTTCAGGATCTCGTGGCGAAATGCTTCCAGCGCATCGGCTCAGAGCGCACGACCGACTTGGTGGACGACATCAAGAATCTCGGCTTCTTCTACGCGACGGTTTCAGGGACGACGGTCGCGGTGAGCGACCTGACAGTCCCGGAAGAGCGCGCGAAGATCTTGAGCGACGCGGACAATATGGTTCAGACCGCGGAGCGCGAATACCGCCGCGGCATGCTCTCTGAGGACGAACGGTATCAGCGAACCGTTGACGTGTGGCGCGAGGCCAAAGACGACCTCGAAAACCTGATGAAAGACACGCTCGACCCGTACGGCCCGATCGCCATCATGGCGCTGTCCGGCTCGACGAAGGGTGGGTTTGGCCCGATTACGCAGTTGGCCGGCATGCGCGGTCTGATGTCCGACCCGTCGGGGCGAATTATCGACCTGCCGATCCGCAGCCACTTCCGCGAAGGGTTGAACGCGCTGGAGTACTTCATCTCGACACACGGCGCACGCAAGGGCCTTGCGGATACCGCGCTGCGTACGGCCGACGCGGGCTATCTGACCCGGCGTTTGGTCGATGTTGCGCAGGACGTGATCGTTAATCGTACCGACTGCGGCACTCACCGTGGTCTGGCGATCCGCCGCAGCGACGACGTGGCCGGCCAAACACTGGCTGAGCGTATTGTCGGCCGTTCAGCGTCGCACGACCTCCACGATCCGGAATCCGGGGCGCTGTTGGTCGCGCGCAATCAGATGATCGATGAGGATATCGCCGAGCGGATCCAAAACTCGAGGGTCGAAGAAGTCCTCGTCCGCAGCCCGATGACGTGTGCCCTGATCCACGGTATCTGCGCGCTGTGCTACGGCCGCGACCTCGGCCGGGGTGACATGGTGGGCATCGGCTCGGCGGTCGGCATCGTCGCGGCGCAGTCCATCGGCGAACCGGGTACACAGCTGACACTGCGCACGTTCCACAGCGGTGGCACGGCACAATCTTCGGGTGACATCACGAGCGGTTTGCCGCGTGTCGAAGAGCTGTTCGAAGCCCGCAAGAAGCCCAAGGGTGAGGCTGTTATGACCGACATTGCGGGCACGCTTCGCCTGATTAAGAAAGAAGGCGTGCGCTTTGCTCAGGTGACGAACGCGCAAGTCTTCCGCACTGAGATCAGCATCCCTGAAGGTTGGACGATCGAGGTTGAGGAAGAGCAGGACGTGAAGTCCGGCGCTGTCCTTGCGCGCGCGCCCGAAGCCGATGGGGTGATCACCGCCGAGATGGACGGCACGGTGCATATCGAAGATCGCACGCTGTACCTGCGCTATGAGGCTGTGACGACCGAGGAATACGAGATTCCATCGAACGCGCGCCTGATTCCGGGGATCGAAGATGGCATGCAGGTGTACGCCGGCCAACAGGTGACTGAAGGCGCCAAGAACCCGCACCGCATTTTGTATGTGATGGGGGAAGACGCGACGCAGCTGTACCTGTTGACCGAGGTGCAGAAAGTGTACCGCGCGCAGGGTGTGAACATCGCCGATAAGCACTTCGAGATCATGATCCGCAAGATGCTGTCAAAGGTGCAGATCACGCATGGTGGCTCAACCGAGCTTCTGCCGGGCGAACTGATTGATCGGCTGCAGTTGATCGACCTCAACGAACGCGTGATCGCCGGCGGCGGCGAACCTGCCAAGGCGGCGCCGGTGCTTCTGGGTATCTCGAAGGCCGCGCTCAACACCGACAGCTTCCTCTCGGCGTCGAGCTTCCAGCACACGATCAAGGTGTTGGCTGGCGCCGCGATCGAAGGCAAGGTCGACCGGCTTTACGGCCTCAAGGAGAACGTGATCATCGGCAAGCTGATCCCCGCCGGTACGGGATTCCACACGTATCAGGATCGCGAGCTGATCGCACCGAGTACGACCCTTGAGTCACAGGGCGCGCTCGACCGCGACACGGAGCTTTTCGATGAGTCGGACATCGACGAGAGCCTGAGCATGAACTAGCACGGCCCTCGTGTGAATGAATCAAACGGGACGGATCACGGCGATCCGTCCCGTTTTGTTTACGGGAATTGTAGTTTGTGTTGTTTGACTACTGCGGCTTTTGGGACAGAACCGTTCCGATATCGTCACCACGGCGAACCGCTACGTACGGAATTCCCGCGCTGCGCAGTGCGGCGCGCACAGGCTCGGCCGTGAGCAGCGAATTGAAAGAGCCGGAGTCGATAAGTACGACCGAAGGGCGGATGCCGCGCCGCTGTAACCGCGCGGCACGCGGAACCCAAGTCGGATCGGCAGATGCAGTCACAATAATCAACGTCGTGCCACGCGTGAAATACTGTGTCTCCATCTGAAGCATGCGCTCGAGTGTTTGCTCAGACAGACTGCGAGCGATAGATAACGCCTCGAGGATGTCGTTGAGCTGCCGGCGCGACCGGTCAGGCTGGAGGATACGCCGGGTGGGGATGTAGGCCATGAACCCCACTGAACGGTCGACGTTTAGAAAGTGTGAGGCAATCGACGCGCTGCACACGGCGACGTATTCCTCGGTCGACGGCGGGATGCCCGGCGCGCGCGGGATAATCGGCCCGATCCCGTTGATACGGTGAATCGATGGATCTTCGACTAGAGTTTGCGCCGAGAAGTCCGCGAAGAGCCACAGGTCGACAATCGGGTCGATCTCGAACTCCTTGACGATTAGCTTTTCCTTGCGGGCGGTGCTGCGCCAGTGGATCCGGTTGATACTGTCACCCGGAACGTAGTCGCGCACGCCGGATGCATTAGTCGTAATGGTCGGTGAGCGCTTGCGCTGGGTTTCGCCGCCAGACGCGAAGCCGGCAGGCAGCGCGAATCGCTTCATGGGCACGACTTCCGGGAAGACGACGATACGCCGATCACCTTTGATGACTCGCGGCGAGACAAAGAACCCGAACGGATCACCGCTGACGATCGTGAGGCCGCCGAGACGGAACTCCCCGCGCGATACGCACAGTGTCTTGACAGTCCACGAGTACCGGCCGCGCGCCGGAAGCGCCGGAACGACATGACTTGCGCGGTGATTGGGCAGGGTCGAGTGATCCCGGACTTCGAGCCAGAGTTTTGGCAGGAACGCGGTGTTACGAACGGAGAACGCTTCTTCTATCGACCTGCCGACCTGCGCCACCTGAGCGTGTGTGCGGCGTGAAATGCGCACCCATCGGACGGCGAAGATGGCCCATATCAGCGAGATGAACAACAGTCCACCCAGCAGGTACGCCACGTTGAACAGCACCGACTCGCCGGTGAAGAGTCCGCCCAGCAAACAGGCGGAGATCATCAGATAGATGATATTTCGGCGATTGGAGTGGGTGGTCATCGCGCTCAGCGGGCAGAAGCACCCGGCACCGGCGTGTACTGCAACACCTCTTGCACGATTATCCGGGTGTTTTCATCGCGGTCGTTGGCGATTATGCGATGTGCGAGCGTGACCTCAGCGAGCGCCTTAACGTCGTCCGGGAGGACGTAATCCCGGCCAGCCATAGCAGCACGGGTTTGCGAACAACGGAACAGCGCCAATGAGCCGCGCGGGCTTGCGCCGAGATACACCTTCGGGTGATTGCGCGTCGCATTCACAATCTCGACGATATACCGCTTGATCTCCTCGGCAACATACACATCGCGGACAGCGGCCTGTGCGGCAGATAGCTCCTGAACCGTGACGACCTGCCGCATGTTGTTGATGGGATGCTCGTACTGCTGCGCACTCAAGACGACGAGTTCTTCGGTCGGGCTTGGATAGCCGAGCTGGATGCGGATCAAGAAGCGGTCGAGCTGTGCCTCTGGAAGCGGGAACGTGCCTTCGTACTCGATTGGATTTTGAGTTGCGATGATGAGGAACGGATCGTACATCTGGTAGGTGTGGCCGTCGACTGTCACCTGCCGCTCTTCCATCGCTTCAAGCAGGGCAGACTGGGTTTTGGCTGTCGCGCGGTTGATCTCGTCCGCGAGCACGATCTGGGCGAAGATCGGCCCCGGCCGGAACTCGAACTGGCGCGATTCTTGATTGAAGATGCTGACGCCTGTGACGTCTGAAGGCAGCATATCCGGTGTGAACTGAATTCGGCTGAACCGGATGCCCATCGAGCGCGCCAACGCACGCGCCAGCATGGTCTTTCCAACACCGGGGATGTCCTCGAGAAGGATATGCCCCTGAGAGAGCAGGCCGAGGACGGTCAGGCGGATCTCGTTGCGCTTCCCGAAGATGACTTGTCCGACCGATTGCACGATTCGTTCGGCGACAGTCTGAACCGTCGCGACGATGTTTTGGGCTTCTCCGGGTGTGCGGGTTGCGCGATCATTCATCGTATGCGTTCGCTTGATAGTTTGGCTTGCGACATTATAGTGGTAGAAATGCTTCGGGAGACCACGGTCTCCCTACGGCACGAGTACGTAATGCTCACGTCTCAACCCCAGTATACCGCCTCGATAGTTTTTGCGCGCCGTCGGATTTCTGCTACAATGTGCGCGTTATCTATGCCGGACACGCAGCTGCGAAATTTACGCGAGAACGGGAGCGAACGGCCAATGGCGAAATCGCGGACGGAATTGATGGTGGATCGCTTGCGCGATCTGCACGCGGCTGGCCCCGGCATAGAGGCTTCCGCAGTCATTAGTGTCGATGGGTTGAGCATCGCGTCGTCACTGCCCGTCGGCGTGGAGGAAGACCGCGTCTCGGCGATGTCCGCCGCGATGCTGTCGTTGGGCGAGCGCATATCGGTTGAGCTTCAGCGCGGCATGCTCGAACAGGTTTACGTACGCGGGAAGAAGGGACTGGTCGTCCTCGTTTCGGTTGGAACCGAGGCTGTCCTGACTTCTCTGGTTCGGGAAGATGCCCGTCTCGGGTTGGTCTTCCTTGAAATGCGCCGGGCAGCGGATGAACTTGTCGGGCTGATCTAGCGCGCCGGTCGCGTTCGCTGCGTTATTCCATTCGTTTTTCGGCGGGCCTATGCGGCCTCGTCGTGTTTTTGTGTGATGTGCGTTGCGAGGCGTCTGCTCAATGTCGAATCCGAAATACGTGTTTCTGACCGGCGGCGTGGTCAGCTCCGTAGGCAAGGGAGTCACTGCTGCGGCCATCGGGCGAATCCTCAAGGCGCGCGGTCTCAAAGTCGCCATCCAGAAGCTCGATCCGTACCTCAACGTCGATCCGGGGACGATGAGTCCGTATCAGCATGGTGAAGTCTTCGTCACTTCTGACGGCGCGGAGACGGATCTCGACCTCGGACACTACGAACGATTCATCGACGAAGAACTCAACAAGACATGTAACGTGACTGCCGGCCAAGTGTACAGTCACATCATTGGCAAGGAACGGCAGGGTGATTACCTCGGCGGCACGATTCAGGTAGTTCCGCATATCACCAACGAGATCAGACGCCGTATCAAGATGGTCAGCCTCGACAGCAGCCCGGATGTCGTGTTGGTTGAGGTTGGTGGCACCGTCGGGGATATCGAGGGACAGCCGTTCCTTGAGGCGATTCGCCAGATGCGCCAAAACCTCCCGCGCGAGGACACCTGTTACGTTCATGTGACGTTTCTCCCCTATATCGGGGCGACCGGAGAGCTGAAGACCAAACCGACGCAGCACAGCGTTCGTGATCTGCGCAGTGTGGGTATCCAACCGCACGTCATCATCGCGCGCACCGATCACCCGGTCAGCAAAGACGTTACGCAGAAGATCGCGCTGTTCTGTGATGTCGACGAGAGTGCGGTCATCCCGCTGGAGACCACCGATCTCCTGTACGATGTACCGTTGGCGCTGGAAGACGCGGGGTTGGGCGAGTTCATTGTCAAAAGGCTCCAGCTTGATCGCGTTGTGAAGCCGCCTGCGCTCGACGAGTGGCGCGCGATGGTACGGCGTATGCGTCAGCCCAAGCGTACAGTCCGAATCGGGATCATCGGGAAGTACGTCGAACTGCATGACGCCTACATGAGCGTGAAAGAGGCGGTATTTCACGCAGCAAGCCTGCTTGAAGCCAAAGTGGACATCGCTTGGATTCACTCCGAAAAGCTGGAACGCGGGCGCGACCTCGAGGAACTTGATACCCTCGATGGGATTGTCGTTCCCGGCGGCTTTGGCCCGCGCGGAATCGAAGGCAAGATCCTTGCTGCGCGATATGCTCGGCAGAACAAAGTGCCGTACCTTGGGCTGTGTCTCGGCATGCAGACGATGTGTATTGAGTTCGCGCGCAACGTGTTGGGCCTTGAGGATGCCAACAGCGCAGAGTTCGAGAGCACCAGCGAGAATAACGTGATTGACCTCATGTTGGATCAGAAGTCCGTGGCGGAACTGGGCGGTACGATGCGGCTGGGGCATTACGTATGTATGCTCAAGCCGAACAGCGCCGCATGGGAGGCCTATCGTAAGGCAGACTCGGTCTCCGAACGGCATCGTCACCGGTTCGAGTTCAACAACGAATACCGTGAGGCGTTCGAGCAGGCCGGCATGGTCTTCAGCGGCCTAAGCCCGAACGGCGCTCTTGTCGAGATCGCGGAAGTCAAAGATCATCCGTATATGCTCGGATCACAGTTCCATCCTGAGTTTGCGAGCCGGCCGAACAACCCGCATCCGTTGTTTGTCGGCCTTGTTCGCAGCGCCTTGCAGCGTCATGCGATGCCGCAGAAACCCGCCATATCTGAAGGATAAACTCCATGTCACTCAAGTCCTATATCGCTGCTATGCCTAAGGTTGACCTTGGCTTGACGTTCGAGGGCGCTGTCCCGCTGGCGTCGTGGCTGAGCCTCGCCGATATGAACGAGATACCACTCCGGTCAAAGCAGGTTGCCCCGATTGTGAAGCTGCTCGAGTCGCCCGACCCTGCCACGCTGGACACACTGTATGGCTCGCTCGGCGAGTGGGTGTACAACATCGAAGACCTCGTGCGACTGGTTTATGACGCAGGCGTTGCGCTGGCGAAGCAAAACGTCCTCTACGCCGAGATGTCGATTACTCCAACGCGCTACACCGCGAGCGACATTACGTTCGAAGCGCTGATGGAAGTCCTTAGCGATGGCTGTCAGCGGGTTGAGCGCGGTTGGGGGACGAAGATCGGCTGGGTGTTCAACATCCCGCGAGAGGAGGCGCGCCGCGCCGATGAAATCGTCCGTTCGGCCAACAGCCCTGCCGGCCGCAAACATGCGGTAGTCGCGGTCGGGCTGAGCGGAGATGAGACTAATCAGCAGTTGGTGAACTATGAACGTGCGCTGGCGGGTGCTGAACGGAAAGGGATCGCACGGGTGATTCGCGCTGGTGAGCAGACCGGCGCGCTCGGAATTCGTGAGGTGCTTGGCGAGCTGCCCGTCTCGCGCATTGTGACGAGTTTCCCGGTAGCATCGGATGCCGATCTCCTAGCGCAGATTGCCAGTTCAGATGTGACGGTCGATGTCGCGCTGGCGCTTGCTGAAGCGCTCGGCACGAGTGGCCCCGGCGTGAGCTACCCGCTGGCGGAGATGGTCAACGCGGGTGTGTCCACGACGATAACCGCGCTGACGCCGGCGCGGCTTGGTAAATCGACAAGTGACGTGTATGAAGCCGCCGCCGATCTCGGTCTGGATGTCGATCAGATCGATGCGCTGGTCTTGAACGCGATCGCCGCTTCCGGCCTTGATGAAGATGAACGCACGGCGCTTGCGCAGCGCGTCCGCGATGGACAAAGCGCGCTGCGCGCCGAGCAGCTTGCTTAGGAGGACGCATGAGTCTGAACGATCGGGTAGCCATTGTGACGGGCGCGAGTCGGGGAATTGGACGAGCGATCGCCATAGACCTCGCTGCACGGGGGGCGTCGGTGGTCGTCAATTACAATGCCAGCTCTGCCGCCGCCAACGAGGTTGTCGAGGCGATCACGGCAGCGGGGGGAACTGCGACCGCCGTGCAGGCCAATGTCGGTGACGCTGCGCAGGTCGAGGCGTTGTTCAAAGCGGCTGTCGATGCGTATGGCAAAGTCGACATCCTCGTGAACAACGCGGGCACGACGCGCGACAACTTGATTATCCGGATGAAGCCTGAGGACTTCGACGCGGTGATCGAGACCAACCTCCGCAGCGCGTGGTTGTGCTGCAAGGCGGCTATTGGCGTAATGATGCGCAAACGTTACGGCCGGATTATCAACGTCAGCAGCGTGAGCGGGGTCGTGGGGCAGGCGGGGCAGACCAACTACAGCGCCTCGAAGGCCGGTATGATCGGCTTGACTAAGTCGCTGGCGCGCGAGTATGCCAACCGTGGCATTACCGTCAACGCGGTCGCACCGGGGTTTGTGCTGACGGATCTGACGAAAGACCTCCCTGAAGATCTCGTCAAGCAGCTAAATGCGGTGATCCCGGTCGGCAGGTGGGGGACGGTCGAAGAAGTCGCCAAGGCCGTCGCGTTTTTCGCCACCAAAGAGAGCGCGTATATCACCGGGCAGGTGCTTAACGTCGACGGCGGCATGGCGATGTAAGCGCTTAGACGAATCCACAGTGGATTGCGTAGAGAAACAGGTACGTCGACCGGCGTGCCTGTTTTTGTTTCGGTGGGTCTCTGTGAGCCGGCGCGGCATCCACGAATTGGAACTTGTGTTCGCATGAAAGGGCGGGAAAGCGTTACAATAGGCACACCAGAGGAAGGCCAGCAGACGGTGAATCCGACTCGTGGCTCAGGCAGGACGGTGCAGCTGAAGGAGAAGGACGAATGACGTTCGATCGTGAAAAGCTGACTCAACATCGGGCGAACCGCGAGGCATGGGAACGCGAGACGCTTGGCCCCACGCTTGATAAGCTACCTGAACGGAAGGATCGTTTCGTCACGCAGTCGAGCGTGCCGATCAATCGACTGTATACGCCCGCAGATGTCCCGGATTATGACTATGATCGTGATTTGGGCAACCCCGGCGCCTATCCCTTCACGCGAGGGATTCACGCCACCGGGCATCGCGGCCGGCAGTGGACGATGCGCATGTTCGCCGGCTTTGGCGTCGCCGAAGAGACCAACGCCCGCTTTAAGTACCTCATCTCTGAAGGCAACATGGGCTTGTCGGTGGCGTTTGACCTGCCGACGTTGATGGGATATGACACCGACGCGCCCGAAGCGCTGGGCGAGTTCGGCTCGTGCGGTGTCGCCGTGAGTTCCCTCGAAGACATGGAAATCCTATTCGACGGAATCCCCCTAGAGCAGGTCACCACCAGCATGACAATCAACAGCCCGGCCGCTGTGCTGTGGGCCTATTACATCGCCATGGCGGAGAAGCGTGGGATTGATCCGGCGCGGCTGCGCGGAACCCTGCAAAATGACATTCTGAAAGAGTTTATCGCCCAGAAAGAATACGTCTTTCCGCCGAAGCCGTCGATGCGGCTGGTGACCGACACGATCGAGTACGGGACACGGCATCTGCCTGAATGGAATACGGTCAGTATCAGCGGGTATCACATTCGAGAAGCCGGAAGCACAGCGGTTCAAGAGCTGGCGTTCACACTCGCCGACGGGCTGGAATACGTGCGCTGGAGTCTGGAGCGCGGTCTCGACATCGACGAATTTGCGCCGCGACTGAGCTTTTTCTTCAATTGTCACAACGACTTTTTCGAAGAGATCGCGAAGATGCGCGC